>NZ_JBEZGX010000075.1:0-36374 GCF_040650235.1 Kitasatospora sp. NPDC048722 | reverse complement strand
TGCCCGACTACATGGTCCCGTCCGCCTTCGTCACCCTCGACGCCCTCCCGCTGAGCGTCAACGGCAAGCTCGACCGCAAGCAGCTCCCGGCCCCCACAGCCGAGTCGGCGGCCACCGCGCGCGGCCCGCGCTCGGCGCAGGAGGAGGTGCTGTGCGGTCTGTTCGCCGAGGTCCTGAAGGTGGACCGGGTGGGCATCGACGACAGCTTCTTCGAGCTGGGCGGCGACAGCATCACCTCCATCCAGCTGGTCAGCCGGATCCGGTCCGTCCTCGGCGTGAAGCTCAGCAACCGGGGCGTCTTCGAGACGCCGACCGTCGCACGCCTCGCCGAGAAGCTCGGCACCGGCCAGGACGGCGACGGGTTCGAGGTGCTGCTGCCGCTGCGCACCGGCGGCGACCGCCACCCGCTGTTCTGCGTGCACGGCGCCGGCGGGCTCAGCTGGCCGTACTCGTCGCTCCTCAAGCACATCGCCGCCGAGTACCCGGTCTACGGCCTCCAGGCCCGCGGCCTGGACGGCTCGGACGCCCGGATCGCGACCAGCGTCGAGGAGATGGCCGCGGACTACGTCGAGCAGATCCGCGCGGTGCAGCCCGAGGGCCCGTACCACCTGGTCGGCTGGTCCTTCGGCGGGCTGGTGGCGCACGAGGTGGCCACCCTGCTCGCCGAGCAGGGAGCCGAGGTCGCCCTGCTCGCCAACCTCGACCAGACCCCCTTCGACGAGTCCTGGACGACCGACGAGGGCTACACCAGGCCCACCGAACGGGACGTCCTGGAGACCCTGCTCGACTTCGTCGGCTACGACCTCGACGAGATCCGCTCCCGACCCCTGGACCACCAGCGGGCGATGGAGCTGATCCGCGGCCGGGACAGCGCGCTCGGCAGCCTCTCGGAGCAGCACATCACCGCCTTCGTGAAGGTCGGCGTCAACAACCACGCGCTGAGCGACGGCTACCGGCCGCGCCGCTTCGACGGCGAGCTGCTGCTGTTCGTCTCGACGGTCGGCACCGACGACCCCGAGGCGCGGATCGCGGCCTCCGCGGCGGCCTGGCGGCCGCACGTGGCCGGCCGCATCACCACCCACCCGGTGCACGCGCACCACGGCCACCTGCTCCAGCCGGAGCCGGCGGCCGAGATCGGCCGCGTCCTGCTCGCCCGGCTGACCTCCGTCAACTGACCACCTCACACAGCAAAGGAGCCGTCATGGAAACGGCGATCTCGGCGGAGGGCCTCCGCAAGCGTTACGGCGACCACCAGGCGCTCGACGGCATCGACCTGGAGGTGCCGGCCGGCACCATCCTCGGCGTGCTCGGCCCCAACGGCGCCGGCAAGACCACCACCGTGCGCATCCTCACCACCCTGCTGGCGCCGGACGAGGGCCGGGCCACCATCGCCGGCTTCGACCTGCACACCCAGGCCAAGCAGATCCGCGCGAACGTCGGCCTCACCGGCCAGTACGCGGCCGTCGACGAGCGGCTCACCGGCCGCGAGAACCTCCAGCTGATCGGCCGCCTGCTGCGCCTCGGCCGGCGCGGCGCCAAGGCCAGGGCCGACGAGCTGCTGGAGAAGTTCGACCTGACGGGCGCGGCCGGGCGCCCGGCGAAGACGTACTCGGGCGGCATGCGCCGGCGCCTCGACCTGGCCGCGAGCCTGGTCGCCGCGCCGCCGGTACTGTTCCTGGACGAGCCGACCACCGGCCTCGACCTGACCAGCCGGCTCGCGCTCTGGGACATGATCAACGAGCAGGTCCGCAACGGCGTGACCGTCCTCCTCACCACCCAGTACCTGGAGGAGGCCGACCAGCTCGCCGACTCGATCGTGGTCATCGACAAGGGCGTCGTGATCGCCGACGGCACCCCCGACGAGCTCAAGCGCAAGGTCGGCGGCGAGCGCCTGGAGGTGTCGCTGGCCACGGCCGCCGACCTCGCCGACGCCACCCGGGTCCTGGCCGGCCTCGCCTCCGGCGAACCGAGCGTGGACGAGGACGCCCGGACGGTGTCGGTGCCGATGAGCGGCGGGGTGACCACCATCGCCGCCGCCGCCCAGGGCTTGCAGCAACTCGGCATCGAACCGCAGGACTTCGCCGTCCGCCGGTCCTCCCTGGACGACGTCTTCCTCGCCCTCACCGGCAAGCAGGGCGCCGAGCCCGTCACCGACCCCGCCCAGTCCAAGGAGTTGCAGACAGCATGACCGAGGTGTTCAGCGACACGTTCGCGCTCGCGGGCCGCCAGATGCGGCACATCCGGCGGATGCCGGAACAGCTCCTGGGCATCACCGTCATGCCGGTGGCGTTCGTCCTGGTCTTCGGGTACCTGTTCGGCAGTGCGATGCAGGTGCCCGGCCAGGGGGGCTACAAGGAATACATCATGGCGGGCATCTTCGCCCAGGTGATGCTGGCCAACCTGACCACGACCGCCGTCGGGGTGGTCGAAGACCTCAACAACGGCCTGGTGGACCGTTTCCGGGCCCTGCCGATCTCGCGCTCGTCGGTCCTTCTCGGCCGCACCGTCGCCGACCTCGTGCTGGTCTCGTGGACCTCCGCGATCATGGCACTGGTCGGCTACCTGATCGGCTGGCGGGCCCACAACGGCATCCTGCAGACACTGGCCGGCTTCGGCCTGCTGCTGCTGATGGGCTTCGTGATGTCGTGGGTGGGTGCGCTCGTGGGTCTTTCCCTGCGCAGCCCCGAGGCGGTGAGCGCGCTCGCGGGCGTCGTGATGATGCCCCTCGCCTTCCTGTCCAACGCGTTCGTCCCCCCGCAGGGCCTTCCCGGCTGGATGCGCGTCGTCGTCGAGTGGAACCCGGTCAGCGCGGTGGTATCGGCCGCCCGCGACCTCTTCGGCAACGACCGCGGCGCGTCCGACGGCGCCTTCCCGTCCGACCACCCGATCCTCGCCGCCACGATCGTGATGGGCGTGCTCCTGGCCGTCGTCATCCCGCTCGCGGGCCGCGCCTACCAACGCGCCGCCGCCAAGCGCTGAGCCGCATGGCCGCGCCCCCGCTCGGCCCCGGCCGAGCGGGGGCATTTCAGCCGAAGGGCAGTACCGCCGTGCTGCCACCGGCAAGCACGCGCGCGTACTCACCCCGGTCATCGAAGGGCCGGTAGTTGACGACGGGGTCACCGGCCCGGACGAGGGCGGTGGCGCACCCGAGGCACCAGGCCTGCGGAGGCTGCTCGTCGAGGTCTTCGATCGCGGCAGGAACAGAGCACTGCAATTCACCGAGATGCGCCCGGGCGGCGCCTACGGTTTCGGCTGGGGCGCGGAGTTCGAGCACATGAGCTGGAGATCGGGGCTGCTGAAGCACCTGGAGTCCTTGCCGTGGCCTCGCCCGGAGACGGTGCAGGTGTTGATCCACGACGAGGAGGACGACTGCTTCGGCCTCTGGATGATCCATGACGGCAGGCTGGTGGAAGTGCCCCTTCCGCACACCAGACGGGCCTGGTGGTACGGACCGCCGAAGGAGGGCAACGCGCCTGACCCGGGCATCCTGAGCCGGACGGATCGCGGCCCCGTGGATTGGCCGGAGGAGATCGAGGGCGGCGACCAGTCCCGCCCCCCGGCCTGGTGAGAGCGCCGAGGCCCAAGGAAGGTCACCGCACGACCGGAATCACGCCGGACCTCCAGTCGGACAACCGCTTGCGGACACTGGGCACCATCGGCAGCCCGTCCGTGTCGGAGGGGCTGAACCACGCCACTTCGTGGGACTCTTCCGAGATCCGGAGTTCGCCACCGACCGGGCGCCCGAGGAGGCAGATGCTGAACTCCTGCCGGACCTCGCCGTCGTCGTAGGCGAGGACGCGCCCGGGGTTGGTGTAGGTGCCGACGATCCCGGTGATCTCGATGTGGATGCCGGTTTCCTCGTACGTCTCGCGGATGCCGCACTCCCCGAGGGACTCGCCGATTTCCATCATGCCGCCGGGAAGACCCCACATCCCGTTGTCGGTGCGGCGCTGGAGGAGGAGGCGGCCCGCCTCGTCGACCACGACCACCGATGCGGCCGGCACCAGACTGTTGGCCTTGGGGGCGTTCGGATCGTTCTCGTAGTCACGCCTGGGCATGCTCCACCTCCGGGATCGTCCACACGTCGCCTGCGAAACATCGTCTCCTGCACGGAAAATGACCCGCTGGGCTTGGCGCCCCCGCTCGGCAGCGGCCGAGCGGGGGCGAATCAATGCACTCAGGCCGGACGAGCCGCCGAGACCGCGTCCGTGTAGAGCTCGGTCGTCAGGTCGTCCTCACCGATCCCAAGGTCGGTCAGCACTGCCCGGACGACGGCGAGCGCCGGCACGAGGTCGTCCTGTGTGGTCGCGGCGGTCTCGACTTCGATGAACGTGGCGTTCAGCTCCGGCACCCTGACGAGCGTGGCGAGCAAGTGCCGCCCATCCCGCTTGAAGTCGTAGTTGCGGCACCGCTTCTCGAACCGGATGCGCGGGGTGAACCCGAGGCCCTTGACGATCTCGTGGGCAGCATCGGCGTCCTCAACCCGCGTCTCGTGTTCGGGCTTCGATCCGGACGACTCGTCGACACGGGCGCCCTTGTAGGTGAGAACGGTCCGGGTGTCGTCAGGCCCGAAAACGGTGCGGATCCGGAGTTCGCGGTCTTCGCCCATCAGGCTGCCGTCCGCGGCGTCGTAGTAGGTGTCCCGGTAGACCTCTGCGCGGCCGGCGCCGTACTGATCTTCCAACTGCGCGAGGAGCGCCTCGGGGTCGCGAACAACCGCCTTGAGCTCCGCCTCGATCGCCATTCCGGTCCCTTCGTCAGATCACGCGCTCAGCGCCGTCCAGCAACACCTCAACCACGGGGATCCATAGACCAGCCGCCGGCCGTCCACCTGCCAGTTCACGCAACTCTCCCTATCCGCCTACCGACTCGCACCGTCCGGCCAGAGGACCCGGACCGGGACACCGCGGCGTTCGGCGTAGCCGACGACGTCCGCCGTGCCACCGTAGCCTCGCGCGGGGAGGCCGTCCCAAACCGCCAGGACCAGATCCGCGAGGCCAACCAGGACTTCGCTACCAGCCATGTGAGCAGCCGAGTCCGAGGCGGTCATGCCAGTGTGATGAACCTCCGATGCCCGCTCCAGGAGCCTGTCATAGAGCGGGTGGTGGTCGGCGGGCAACGAGTCCCGGTACTCCTCTGCGGGAATGACGGCCTCAAAGGCCCCACCCCGGTCGAGGAGCATCTCAGCGAACCATGCGTCCGGGCCGTCCGCGATGCACGAGATCCCCGTGACCGAACCACGCTGCTCGTCCAGGGCCGCAGCGAGCAGCTGCCGGACTTGCCGCTCCACGTCTTCGTCCAATCCCCGATGGCCGGTGATTCCGATGCGCATGCTGGCCTCCTATCAGGTACACGGCGTCTGGACGGTCATCGAAGTCCCGCACTACCGAGGCCGGATCATCGCAACAAGCGGCGGCGCTTGAGGAGACGGCTGGACCTCGTTGATGGCCTCGTATCCCCATGTCTCGTAGAGGGCCAAGACCTTGCCGTCACCGGCTGCGGGATTGACCATCAAGGTGACCTGGGGCTCGGTACGGCCGGACAGCAGCTCGTCGTGGATGCGCCTGGCCACCCCGGTCCCCCGCCACTGGGTGCGGACCCCGATCTCCTTGAGGGCGAGTGTCGGCAGAGCGACCACCTCAGCAGGCAGCGGCTTGATCATCCGGGTCCACCAGCGGTCGCCTTCCTCGATGGTGTTGCCGTAGGCGTACCCGATCGGGACCTCGCCGGCGTAGCCGAGGACGAGTTCGAAGCCGGGCTCGCCGGCATGGCGGCCGAGGCGCTCGGCGAAGGCGGCGACGCGGTAGTTCGGCAGATGGAGGAGCGGGGCCCGCACATCGGCGTACACCTCGATCAGCCTCGTTCGAGCTTCCTCGGTCAGCTCGCGATAGCGCTGCAGCTCTATGTCGATCACGCCTCGGTCCTCCTGAGATCGCTGCTGTAGTCCTGCCACGTCCGCGCGGCCCTGCTGTCTGCCGCTCCCCCGAACAGATCCGCTCCGAACCGGTCCAGCATCCCAGCCACGCGTGGATGCTCGGCAAGGCTGGCCGGGATGCCTGTAGCGGTCGTTACCGCCGGTTCCAAGTCGCCCTGGCCAAGTTGAGCCCTGGCGAGGCGCGCGGTGGTGATCGCCCGCGATCGCTGCATATGCGGCCGCAGCAGAGCCAGGCTCCGATGAGCGCATGCTTCGGCGTCCTCATACCTGCCGAGAGCCAGGAACGCGGCAAGGGAAAGCGATTCGAGCTCGGCGTGGTCATAGTGCGCGGTCAGCCACATGGGCCTGGAGACATCCGCGTCAGCGCGATAAAGGGCTTCCTGGGCGCGCCCGATGGCGTGCCGAACGGCGTTGTGGTCACCAGTCAGGCCGTGGATGGCGGCGTGCCGGGCGTGGCCGAGAGAGGCAAACATCGGGTCTCGCCGGGTGATCGACAGTCGTCGTGCCACGTCATTGGCAGCGAGCGCGTCCGCAGGACGGCGCATGTGGCGGTAAAGGCTCCCGGCGTGCGACCAGATTCGGAATTGGATGGCCTGGTCGCCGGACATGGACGCGAGGCTGGCCGCGCGAACATGGTGCCGTGCGGCAGCGTCGAAGCGGCGACCGTCAATGGCCGCCCACATCGCGGAGGACATGAACGCAGCAGCGCACCCGTACAAGTGCTGCCGGACCCGCTGACTCGCCGATCCGGATTCTTGGAGAGCCAAGGCCTCGTCGGCGAAAGCTACGGCCTGATCCTCGATGCTGCGACGGCCCCCATGTCGGTGATCGCTAGCGATGACGTCTGCAAACCTCGCGGTGATTCGCCCGACATCGCTGGTGCCGAGCCGGTGCGGGACAGTGATGCCTGCGGGAGTAGCGGCGCCGATGGCGGCGGCCATGAACGATCGCCTGTTCACATCTGTCTCCGGTGCTGGTCGACTCGTGCCGGGTTGCACAAACCCGAGGTCTGGACCAGTACACCCGAATACCGCCTGAAGCGCGGCCCTCATCTTCCCCGGCGGCCAAGCTGACTTACCTGTCAGCCAGTTGTGAACCGTACGCTCTGATACGGTGCCTGGCCTTCCGGTGAGGCGTTCGATCTCGGCATTCACTTCGCGTGCCAGCCCAGCCTGCGTCAGACCGAGCCGAGCCATGTGGTGCCGGAGCAAAAGGTTGCCCTCCATGTGCCGACCGTATCCGCTCTATCACCCTTCGCACATGCCGCCAGGTAATGGGCTCGTCAAGTTTTCCGGTGGCTGCCGGGTGCGAACGTGCCAACTCTTCCTCACAGGTAAGCAGTTGATGCCCATTCACTGAATGCAAGGCGCTCCGCAGGATGAGTTGGACATCTCGACCCGGGGGTCTGCAGAGCACTACCGGCGGCGGCTTTGCGGTGTCCGCGAGGACGACACCAGGCCTCCGCACCAACTTCCGTTCAAGCGACCTGGAGCACTCATGGCGACTACCGAGCGTCCCCCCGACGTCCCGAGAGCCGCGAACGCCACCTCTTCGAAGGCCGCGTGCGTCGTCTGCGCGGCGTTCGACCGCATCGCGGATGCGGAGATGCGCAGGAAGTACCCGGAGGCCCGGCTGCCCGGCGTGTTGGCGGAACTCGAAAAGATCCGCGCTCGGCACGTGGCAGCCTGTCGGACGGTGGCCCGTGTCTCTGCATGAGATCGCGCTGCGAAAGCAGGAACCCGCCGCCGACGCCGACGCCGACGCCGACGAGTGTCCTTCCTGCCTATGGTTCGACGACCTCGAACGCCAGCACACGGAGCACCCGACGATCCTGCGCAAGGTCGCCAACTGGCGCGCTCTGCACCTGGAGCACGACGAATGCCTGGCGGCGCACGATGACGAATGACCCGGAGTCCCCGCTCCCGCCCTGGACCAACTTCCTTGGAGGTCCGATCCGGTACGACGAGCGCGACGAGGTCGGTTTTCCCGTGCGACCCCTCGAACCGGTGACCGAGTCGCCGACCCTCCAGCGGCTTCGGGCTGAAGTCCGCAAGATCAACAGCCGCTATTGGAGGGCCTAACGCGCCCGTGGTGGTTCTCCGGCGCCGGCACTACTCGGGCCGGCCGCCGATCGACGCGAGAGCGCCCCTCCCCCCAACCGCGCCGCTGACGAACTCGCGCGCCCACAGACTCCGCCCACCTTGCCACGGTTGCCGCACCTACCGGGCGGCCCCAGAAGCACCACCTACAAGGAGGTACAACCTCATGTTCGTCCACTCCGATCGGCTCCTCACCGGCAGCCCGTTGCCCACCGGCGTCCGCACGGCCGTGCCGTGGGGGGTCCGCAGGATGGCGCCGTACCCGGCGTTCTCGCCCGGATACGCCCGCGTCGAGATCGACCCCTCCACCCAGGCCGGTCGCTACTTCGACGCGACCGGGGCGGTCATGGAGATGCCCGGTCACGGCACCAGCACCGGCACCAATCCGCCCACCAACACCGGCAACCCGTCCGACGGCTCCGGCGGCGGCGGGGCCGGCGGCGGCGACCAGGACACGGGGAACGACGGCGATCAGTGACCGACGTCGGCCCGGTGCTGGTCGTCACCATCAAGGACGACCCCACGGCCGACCTGGTGATCGTCGAGCTGCACGACCGGGGCGTCCCGGTCGTGCGGCTCGACTCCGGGGACTTCCCCCACGCCTTGTCGGTCGCGGCCACGATCACCTCCGACGGCGTCGAGGGCTCGATCACGACGCCGTCCCGAACTGCCGACCTCTCGAAGGTCCGGTCCCTGTACTACCGGCGCCCGTCCGGGTTCGCGTTCCCGCACCTCGACGAGCAGGACGCCCGCTTCGCCGTCACCCAGGCCCGGTACGGCCTCGGCGGCATCATGGCGTCCCTTCCCGGCTGCCTGTACGTCAACCACCCGCACCGCATCGGCGACGCCGAGTTCAAGCCCTCCGGGCTCGCCGCCGCAGCCGCTGCCGGCTTTCTGATTCCTCCGACGCTGGTCACCTCGGATCCGGACGCCGCGAGGGCGTTCATCAAGCGCCACGGCCTGGCGATCTACAAGCCGTTGTCGGCACCGCTCTACCGCGTCGACGGCATCTCGTGCACCGTCGAGGTCGCGGACGTGACCGCGGACGAGATCGACGACGCGGTGGCCGGCACCGCCCACCTGTTCCAACAGCGCGTCGACAAGGTCGCCGACTTCCGCGTCACCGTCATCGGCGACCGGATCTTCCCCGTGCGGATCGACTGCGACCTGCTGGACTGGCGGACCGACTACAGCAAGCTCACCTACTCCGTCGCCACCCTGCCGCCCGGCATCACCGAGGCACTGCACGCCTACCTCGCCCACTTCGGGCTGGTCTTCGGCGCTTTCGACTTCGCGGTGGACCGGCAGGGCCGATGGTGGTTCCTGGAGTGCAACCCGTCCGGCCAGTGGTACTGGCTGGAGCCCGAGACCGGCCTGCCGATGCTCACGGCGATGGCCGACCTGCTGGAGAGGAAGACCGGATGACCCCGACCACCGGCGACAGCACCCGCTTGCGGCGAGAGCTCGCCGAGAGCTTGGCCGAGCGCGGGTTCCTGCGGACCGAGCCGTGGCGCAAGGCCGTGGAGGCCGTGCCCCGCGAGGAGTTCCTGCGCGGCGGCTTCTTCGACGTCGTCCCCGGCTCCGCTCCGACCGCCTGGAGCCCCGTCTTGCCCGACTCGCCGGGCTGGCTCGAACAGTGCTACCGGGACGAATCCCTGGTCACCCAGATCGCCGGAACCATTGTGCCCGGCGACCTGCGGGGCGAGATCATGCGGGCCCCCACGTCCTCCAGCACCATGCCGAACCTGGTCGTGCGTATGTGGGAGGACCTCCAGGTCGAGGACGGCCACCGGGTCCTCGAAGCGGGCACCGGCGCCGGTTACTCGACGGCGCTGGGCTGTCACCGGCTCGGCGAGGACCAGATCGTTTCCGTCGAGGTCGACCCGGAGGTCTCCGCGCGGGCCGGGATCTCGCTGGGGGCGTGCGGCTTCTTTCCCGAGCTCGTCGTCGGTGACGCCCTGACCGGCCACGCCGACGTCCGCCCGTTCGACCGGGTCATCGCCACCTGCGGCGTCCTCGCCATCCCGCCCGCGTGGATCGAGCAGACGAAACCGGGAGGGCTGATCCTGGCGACCGTGTGCGGCTGGATGTACTCCTCCGAGCTCGCCCGACTCACCGTCCGGGAGGATGGCACCGCTCAAGGGCGCTTCCTGAACGGGCAGATCTCGTTCATGCTCGCCCGTCCTCACCTGCCTCCGCCGCTCGGGCTGCTGCCCGATCTGAACATCGGAGACGAACGCGGCGCCGTCCACGGGGCGGACGTCCTGGACGACTGGACGGCCCGCTTCGTCGCCCAGGTAGCAGCCCCGAGGTCCCAGAAGATCACGCTGAACGTCGACGGCCGGGATCAGCACGTCCTCATCGACGTCGAGGCAGGCGCCTGGGCAGTACTCACCCGGGACGGCGAGAAGTGGACCGTTCGCCAGGGCGGGCCGGCCCGCCTCTGGGACGCCGTCGAGGAACACCTGACGCGGTGGCTCACCGACGGCTCGCCGTCCCTCGACCGCTTCGAGATCACCGTCACCCCGGACGGCCAGACGATCACCTGGCCACGCCGAACGAGCTGAGGCGGGCCGCCGGACCCGTATCCCCGGTCGGCTGATTCCTGCGGCTTCGGTCCGATGAGAGGGCCCCTGCGCCCGGGACTGCCGGGCGCAGGGGCCGCGGACGTGTCGACTCACCGTCTGTGCTTGGGGCCGATCATCAGGAACAGCACCCGCATGACCAGCACCGAGCTGATCACCAGCAGGTTGTAGCCGAAGAGTTCGAACAGCCCGAGCCCCTTGCTCAGCATCGGGCCGCCGCCCGTGCGCAGCAGCTGCACGCCGACCAGGCCGATCACGCCGCCCAGGAAGGCGAGCAGGATCTCGTGGACCAGTGAGCGCAGGAAGCGGCGGTCCTCCGGGTCGGCGAACATCCGGACGCCGACGGTCAGTTGGCCGCCCTCGATGGCCGCGCCGATCCGCTCGACCCGGCGGGGCAACCGGCGCAGCATCGGCACCAGGCCGAGGAGTTCCTCGGCGACGTTGCGGCCGAGCGTCTCGGGCTTGAGCTTGCGCAGGTGCTGGGTGACGGCGAAGGAGCGGGCCTCGGCGACGATGTCGAAGCCGGGCACCAGGCGGTCGAGCGAGCCCTCCATGGTGGCGAGGGCGCGGAAGACGGCGGCGATCTCCGGAGGCACGTTGATGCCGTGCCGGGCGACGATGGCGAACAGGTCGGCGAACATCTCGCGGTCCGGCTTGACCCCGGGGGCGAAGTGCCGGGCGAGGAACTGGCCGACGGCCCGTTCGAGTTGGCGTTCGTCGATGTGCTCGGGGTGGACCACGAGCTCGATCAGCGCGTCGGACAGGCCACCGGGGTCGCCGCGGTGCAGGGCCAGCAGCATGCCTCGCAGGGTGGCCCGCAGCGAGCGGTCGATCCGGCCGACCGAGCCGAAGTCGAGCATGCCGAGGGTGCCGTCGTCGAGCAGCAGCAGGTTGCCCGGGTGGGGGTCGGCGTGGAAGACGCCGCTGGTCATGATCTGGCCGAGCAGGCACTCCAGCAGCGCGCCGGCCAGCGCCTTGCGGTCCAGCCCGCGCTCGTCGAGCACCCTGGGCGCGCTGTGCAGGGGGATGCCCGTCATCCACTCGCTGACCAGCACCCGCTTGCCCGTGAGCCGCTCGTGCACCTCGGGCACCCGGACCATCGGGTTGCCGCCGGCCTGCTCGATGGCCGCGGCCACCGCCATGGTGTTGCGGGCCTCGATGCGGAAGTCGAGCTCCTCGTGCACCGAGACGGCGAAGCCCTGGGCCAGCGCGACGGCGCCGACGCTGCGGCCCCACTCGGTGTGCTGCTCCAGGCGCTCGGCGAAGCGGTAGAGGATGTCCAGGTCGTCGACGACGATCTCGCGCGCGCCGGGGCGCTGCACCTTGACCGCGACGTGCTGCCCGTCGGGCAGTCTGGCCCGGTGGACCTGGGCGATCGAGCCGGCCGCGTACGGCTTGGTGTCGAACTCGGCGAACACCTCGTGCGGCGCGGCGCCCAGTTCCTCGCGCAGCACCTGCTCGACGGACTCCCAGGGCTCCGGGGTGGCCTGGTCCTGGAGCAGGCTCAGCTCGGCGATGAACTCGGGCGGCAGCAGGTCGTAGCGGGTCGACATCACCTGCCCGAGCTTGACGAAGGTGACCCCGGCCTCCTCCAGCGCGAGCCGCAACGAGGCCGCCAGCACGGCCCGTTCGGCGGCGGCTCCCGGCCCGCGCCGGGTGCGCCCGCTGAGGAACCGGCCGAGGCCGTGCCGGACGAATATTCGGCTGAGCCGGCCGTAGCGCCGGGTTCGGGCCACCTGGCGGCGCAGCGAGCCGGGCAGGCGGGCGAGTCCGCGCATCGGGGAGGAGGGCAGCAACACCTCGGTGGCCGCCAGGAAGAGCATGGCGACCACCAGCGAGACCCCGATCTCCAGGGTCACCAGGGCGAAGGGCTGGACGTCACGCAGCGGGTAGCTGACCAGGCTGCCGCTGGCCAGGCCGACCGCCCCGGTGGCGATCGCCCGCCCCTTGCCCAGCCGGACCCCGAGCAGCCGGCGCGCGCCCGAGGCGAGGCCGGTGACGAAGACGAACAGCGACAGCGCCCCCAGCAGGACGACGGCCGCGGCACTCATGCGCCCGCCTCGCTACGCTCGGCAGGGGCACTCGCCCACTCGCACCCCTCCATGATCCGCTCGCTCCGCCCGCTCATGCCCGACGGCGCCGGCGCGAGGCGTAGTTGACCGTCACGACGGCGAGCAGCGGGCCCCACAGCAGCAGCGGCATGTAGAGCCAGCCCATGACGGCCCGGTGCACGCCCTTGAGGTTCTCGCTGTCGACGCTGTCCCACACGGCAGCCTGACTGATCGTCACGGCGGTGAGGACGGCGGCGCCGAGCAGCGCGGCCGTCACGGCGGCCCAGGTGCGGACCTGCTTGCCGCCGATCAGCGGCAGCCAGCGCGGGGCGACGATGCCCCAGTCGCGGACGAGGCCGAGGGTGAGCAGGGCGGCGCCCTCCTGGAGCACACAGATGGCGGGCAGCACCAGGTAGCCGTTGCCGGGGATGCCGTAGTCGTGGCGCAGCACCTCCGTGCTGTACCCGACGGGCACGCCGATGGCCATCGCGAGGCGCCAGAGCGTGGAGGGCAGGGCGATCAGCGGCACCGCGTGCGCGACCCAGACCGCCCAGCGCGGCGGCGGGGGCGTGCCGTCCAGGGCGGCTCCGGGGGCCAGGGCTCGGCCGGCTTCGATTGTCATATGACACTGCCAATCAGATCGTCAGGTGCATGCTGGCCATAAATCGTATGGCGCTGACCTGTGCCTTTCCGGTGGCACTGACAGCTTGCTGCCAGGATCCGGCCACCCGTGCACAATCCGATCACATGTCCACTCGCTGCCAGCCGATCTTGGGATTCCCGGCGGAATTCGGCATTCCCCGTCACTTCAGGACACTGCCGTTGAGCGGACTGCGCATCACGCCCAAGACTCTTCACCGGGAAGCACCCGGAATATCCCGGGAACCGCCCCGATATCCACCTCCGTAGTTCGTGAAAGGAGAAAGCCATGAGCAAGAAGCGGTACGAGACCCCGGTTTTCGAGTCCGCCGGCACTTTCCGCGCCGTCACCGGCTGGAAGGGAATCTTCAGCTGGGATTTCTTCCACGGCCAGATCATGTGACCGCCGGAAAACTGGAGCTGATGTGATGTCCGGCCACGGCACACCGTTCTTCCTCGCGTTCCCAGACAGCGCGGCCGCGTGCGCCGTGGCCCGGCGCCTGTGCGCCGACCGCCCGGAACTCGATGTCATCCCCCACGCCTCCGGGCGGCCCTGGATCGTCGGACACCGACCCGCCGGGGAGCTCCTGGTCGTCCGGTCCCCCCACCTGACGGTCGCCCTGATCGGCACCTTCGGCGTCACCGCGGCCGACCTGGCCCGGCGGATCGCCCCGGTGCGCGGGCCGGCCGGCCTGGACCGGCTCGGGCTCGAACTCCCCGGCCAGTTCCACCTGCTGGCCACCGCCGACGGTGCGATGCGGGTCCAGGGAACCGCGTACGGCACCCGCCGGATCGCCTGGACGAGGATCGCGGACACCGTCGTCGCCGGCGACCGCGCCGCCGATCTCGCCCGGTTCGCCGGCGCCGGACCCGACCTCACCTCCGTGGCGCTGCGGCTGCTCAACCCGCTGCCGGCGCCGTTCGCCGACCGCGCCATGTGGCACGGCGTCCGGCCCGTGCCGCCCGGTCACTGCCTGGAGCTGCGCGAGGGACGGCCACCGGCGCAGCGGCGCTGGCACCGGCCGCCCGATCCGGTCCTGGGCCTCGCCGAGGCGGCCCGCGACGTCCGGTCGTCGCTGACCGAGGCCGTCGCCCTGCGCACCGCGGCCTCCGGCCTGATCAGCGCGGACCTCTCCGGCGGGCTCGACTCCACGTCCCTGTGCTTCCTCGCCGCAGGCGGCCCCGGGAACCCGAAGCTCATCGCCTGCACCGCCACCGGCGACGAGTCCGAGAACGACGACGGCCACTGGGCCCGGCTCGCCGCCGAACGCCTCGTGGACACCGAGCACTTCCTCGCCCCCGCGTCCGGACTCCCGCTCTTCTACAGCGGGGCGATGAACGACGGCGGGCGGCACGACACCCCGGTCGGGATCGTCGTCAGCCGCGACCGGGTCACCCACTTCATCGAGCGGATGGCCGAGCGGGGCTCGCGGCTGCACCTCACCGGAAACGGCGGCGACCACCTCTTCCTCGGCAGCGCGGTCGACTACCACGCCCTGCTGCCCACCCGGCCGCTGCTCACGCTCGCCGCCCTGCGCGGCTATCGCACCCTGTTCGGCTGGTCCCGCCGCGCGGTCGCGGGCGCACTGCTGGACCGCCGCTCGTACCGCGCGAGTTTCGCCGCCCTGACCACCCGCTCCTCCGGCTCCCTCGACCCGGGCCGCCCGTCCTTCGGCTGGCTGCACGACCCGGTGATCGCCTCGTGGTTCACCGTCGACTGCCTGGAACGGGTCGAGCAGGCCCTGGCCGAGGCCGCCCCCGCCGTCGAACCGCTCGCGGCGACCCGCGGCCGCCACCACGACCTCGCCGGCATCCACGCCGGCACCCAGGAGATGCGCGGCCTGGAGGAGATGGGCCGCCTGGCCGGCGTGCCGGTGGCCAACCCGTACTTCGACGACCGGGTCGTCGACGCCGCGCTGGGCGCCCGGCCCGAACTCCGGGCCACGCCCTGGGCGTACAAGCCCCTGCTGGTCGAGGCGATGCGCGGGATCGTCCCGGACCGCAGCCTCGCCCGGCGCACCAAGGGCGACGGCTCGCCCGAGGCGACGCTCGGCCTCTACCGGCACCGCGAGGAACTGGCGGCCGTCTGGGAGGACAGCGCGCTGGCCCGGGCCGGCCTGGTCGACCCGGACGCGCTGCGCCGCCTCTGCCGCACCCCCGGCTCGCCCGAACTCGCCTACAACCCGCTGACGTCCACGCTCGCCTGCGAGGCCTGGCTCCGCACCGCCTGAGCACCGACGACCTGCCGAACGGAGAAGCACCGATGAAGCTGCGCAACCACGAACACCTCACCGTCGCCGAGACCGAGTACGGCGGCGTCCTGCTCGACGCCAGGATCGGCCAGTACTGGCAGCTCAACCCCACCGCCACCGTGGTGGCCCGCACCCTGCTCGACGGCGGGTCGGAGGCCGACGCCGTAGATGGCCTCACCGAGGCCTTCGACGTCGACCGGGAGCGGGCCGCCGCCGACGTGGCCGCCCTGGTCGACGGCCTGCGGGAGGCCGGGCTGGTCGCGCCGTGAGCTTCACCTTCGCCCTTGAGCAGGACCGCAGCCAACGCCCGCCGCTGCACAGGCGACTGGCGATCAGGACGGCGGTGGGCCTCGCCCGGCTGCTCGTCCTGCTGCCCGCGCACCGGCTCCAGCACGTACTGGCCGTGCTCAGCCGGGGCGCCCGGCCCGCCGGCGCGGACGAGACCGGGGCCGTGCGGGACTCCGTCCTGGCCACCAGCCTCGCCATGAACGGGCTGCGCAGCTGCCTGCCGCGCTCGGTCGCCGTCACCCTGCTGTGCCGTGCCCGCGGCAGCTGGCCGACCTGGTGCGTCGGGGTGCGCACCGCACCGCCGTTCACCGCGCACGCCTGGGTGGAGGCCGAGGGCCGGCTGATCGGCGAGAAGGGCCGCCACGACAGCTGGGCGCGGCTCCTGACGGTCGCCGCGCCCAGCTCACACGGGAATCCCGGGAATCCCGGGAATCCCGGGAATCCCGGAATCTCCGGGAATTCCCGTCACTGACAGCTGTGCTGCCAGTTCCACCCGATGAAGGTGTGCCGGGTCTCGGTCTCGAATCGACAGGTCGCGGTGCCGTCCGCATTGAGGTCGACGGAGGTGTGCATGGTGTTCGCGTACCACGCCCCGGTCACGTCGAATATCCCCTTGTAGGTGAACTCGGCGTCGGCCTGGGTGTGCGAGACGGTGCAGTCCGCGGTGCAGTCGGTGTTCTTCGTCGCGGACTTCAGGGACCAGCCGGCGTTCCACGGCTCGCGGTTCCACTGCTGGGTCGCGTCGGTGTTCGCGGCGCTGATCCGGGTGCCGTCGGCGGTCCACGACGAGGTCGTGTACAGACCGGTCATCCGGATGTTGCAGCAGTCGAACCACTCACTGGAGCTCTTGAACTGGCGCGTGGTGCCGGCGTCCGCGGCGGCCGCGGTCCGGGCCGAACGGGCCGCAACGGCACCGGCCTCGGCCGGGACGAGCCGGACCTCGCCCAGCACCGGCTTGCAGTCGGCGCCGACGGACACCTGCTGCTGCACGGCCATCCCGGCCGGCGGGGCCGGCAGGGCGCCGGTCAGCTTCAGCTCGCCGCAGTCCTTCGCGGCCGAGGCCGCAGCCGCCCCGGTCGCGGAGGTGGCGGCGGTGGCCGGGGCGGCCGTCAGCGCGAGGGCGCCGGCGGCGAGGGCTGCGGCGAGGGCTATTCGGGTGCGCAATTGTCCGTGCCTTCCTGGTGGGTGATCGCCAGGGAGCGTAAGCGGCGGGCGTTCGCGGTCGGCCGGTCCGCGGAAATCTTGGCAGGAAGCTGACGGTTCCCTGGTCAAACCGCCCGCGACGGTCCTAGTGGCACCTTCCTGACAGCACTGTTGAACACCGGTGCGCACCCGTTCGAGGCTGTCGCACGGGCCTCGGGAAGCACGCGCACCGCAAAGCACCCCACCGGCCCTCGCACCGGAGAGCACCCGCACCCGGAATGCACCCACCTGCACCTGGAATCCAGCGCGGCGCGGCCGCAGAGGAGGTTTCCGCATGACGGCCGGACCCATGTACCGAACCGTGGCCGCGGCCGTCGACGGCCTCTTCGCCGCCCCGGAACCGTCCGCCCCGGAACCGTCCGCCGCCGAGCTGCTCGATCGGCTCGAACTCGCCGAACCCGAGTTCGAGGACCGGCTGCGCGAGGCACTGGCCGGGGCCGAGGAGTGGCTCCAGGCCAGCGCCCACGACGCCCTGGACCCGCGCATCGGGCCCCTCACCGGCCACCTCGCCGCCGCCGGCGGCAAGCGGCTGCGTCCGCTGCTGGTACTGCTCGGCGCCGAGTTCGGCGACCCGTGGGCGCCGGGCGTCCCGCAGGCCGCCGCGATCGCCGAGCTCGTCCACCTCGCCTCGCTGTGCCACGACGACGTCATGGACGGCGCCGCCACCCGGCGCGGCGTCCCGAGCGTGCACGCCCGCTGGGGCGAGCGCGCCGCCGTGCTCAGCGGCGACTGGCTGCTCGCCCGCGCCGCCCAGCTCGCCGCCGACCTCGGCCCGGCCGCCGTCCACCTGAACGCCCGCACTGCCGGGCGCCTGGTCTCCGGCCAGCTGCGCGAACTCACCGGCCCCGGACCGGACGTGGACCCGGTGACCCACTACTTCCACGTGGCGGCCGGCAAGACCGCCGCCCTGCTGTCGATGTCCCTGGCGATCGGCGCCGTCCAGGCCGGCGCGCCCGCCTCCGCCGCAGCCGCGCTCACCGAGTACGGGGAGCAGCTCGGCATCGCCTTCCAGGTCGCCGACGACCTGCTGGACCTGCGCCGGCCCGCCGGGCCCAGCGGCAAGCCGCGCGGCACCGACCTGCTCGCCGGCGTGCCGAGCCTGCCCGTCCTGCTCGCCCGCGAGGGCGCCGATCCGGCCGACGCCGAACTGCGCGCGCTGCTCGCGTCCGGTCCCGTCCCCGCCGCCGACGTCCCGCGCGCGCTGGAGCTGTTCGAGCGCTCCGACGCGCTCGCCGAGACCGAGGCCGTGATGCACCGCCGCCTCGACCGGGCCCGGACCGCCCTGGACACCCTGCCCGACCTCCCGGCCCGGCGCGCGCTCCTCGCCCTGTGCGAGGAGCTGGGGCCGGTCTTCCGCCCCCGCTGACGCGGGCGTACCCAAGGAGCCCCCACATGACCATGGCCGCCCGGGTCGCCGAACTCGACCTGATCCGCCGGGACGTCCGGCACGGGCCGAGCGAGAAGGCCACCGAGGCCCAGCACGCGAAGGGCAAGCTGACCGCCCGCGAGCGCATCGAGCTGCTCCTGGACGAGGGCTCCTTCCACGAGGTGGAGCCGCTGCGCCGGCACCGCGCCACCGGCTTCGGCCTGGAGGCCAGACGCCCGTACACGGACGGCGTGATCACCGGCTGGGGCACCGTCCACGGCCGGACGGTCTTCGTCTACGCGCACGACTTCCGGATCTTCGGGGGCGCCCTGGGCGAGGCCCACGCGCAGAAGATCCACAAGATCATGGACATGGCCCTGGCCGCGGGCGCGCCGCTCGTCTCGCTCAACGACGGCGCCGGCGCCCGCATCCAGGAGGGCGTCACCGCCCTCGCCGGCTACGGCGGCATCTTCCAGCGCAACACCAAGGCCTCGGGCGTCATCCCGCAGATCTCGGTGATGCTCGGACCGTGCGCGGGCGGTGCCGCGTACTCCCCCGCACTGACCGACTTCGTCTTCATGGTCCGCGAGACCTCGCAGATGTTCATCACCGGCCCGGACGTCGTCCGCGCCGTCACCGGCGAGGAGATCACCCAGAACGGGCTCGGCGGCGCCGACGTCCACGCCGGCACCAGCGGCGTCGCGCACTTCGCGTACGACGACGAGGAGACCTGCCTCGCCGAGGTCCGCTACCTGCTCTCCCTGCTGCCGCAGAACAACCGCGAGACCCCGCCGGCCACACCCCCCGGCGACCCGGCCGAGCGGCGCAACGACCGCCTGCTGGAGCTCGTCCCCGTCGACGGCAACCGCCCGTACGACATGCGCGCGGTGATCGAGGAGCTCGTCGACGACGGCGAGCACATGGAGGTCCACGAGCGGTGGGCCACCAGCGTCATCACGACCCTGGCCCGGCTCGGCGGCCAGGTGGTCGGCATCGTCGCGAGCCAGCCGCTGCGGCTGGCCGGGGTGCTGGACATCCACTCCTCGGAGAAGGCCGCCCGCTTCGTCCAGCTCTGCGACGCCTTCTCGATCCCGCTGGTCACCCTGGTCGACGTGCCCGGCTTCCTGCCCGGCGTCGACCAGGAGCACGGCGGGATCATCCGCCACGGCGCCAAGCTCCTCTACGCCTACTGCAACGCCACCGTCCCGCGCATCTCGCTCATCCTGCGCAAGGCCTACGGCGGCGCCTACATCGTCATGGACTCCCAGTCGATCGGCGCCGACCTCGCCTACGCCTGGCCCTCGAACGAGATCGCCGTCATGGGCGCCGAGGGGGCGGCCAACGTCGTCTTCCGGCGCAGGATCGCCGACGCCGAGGATCCGGTGACGATGCGTCAGCAGCTCGTCAAGGAGTACCAGGCCGAGCTGATGCACCCGTACTACGCGGCCGAGCGCGGCCTGATCGACGACGTGATCGATCCCGCCGAAACCCGCGCCACCCTGATCCACGCCCTCGCCATGCTGCGGACCAAGCACGCCGTCGGACCGGCCCGCAAGCACGGCAACCCCCCGGTGTAAGCAGAGGAGTGAGCGTCATGCCCGACGAGACCGCGTCCGTGCTCGAAGGCCCGCTCGGGGACGCCCTGTTCCGGGTCATCAGCGGCAGCCCCACCCCGGAGGAGCTCGCCGCGATCGCCGTCCTGCTGAGCACCCGCGCCACCGCGCGGGGCCCCGCCGCCGGCCCGGCCCCGGCCGCCCGCTGGGAGGCGGGCGGCGTGCTCCCGCCGGCCTCCTGGGCCGCGCACCGCTGAACGCTGGCAGCTTGCTGCCGTCCGCGTTGCGGCCCCGCGCCGACGACCTGTAACTCAGAGTGAAGAGGTCGGGGCCATTCCGGATGTGGCGGCGGCCGAGTCGAGGAGGGCAGCCGTGCTTCAGGTGGTGTTCCGGATCCTGGGGCCGCTGGACATCAGCGCCGACGGACGGCCGGTCGCCCTCCAGGGCGCCCGCCAGCGCACCGTGATGTCCATGCTGCTGCTCGCGCCCGGCCGGGTGGTCTCCGTCGACACCCTGGCCGACGCGGTCTGGAACGGCAGCCCGCCCGCCACCGCCCGCAACCAGATCGCCATCTGCGTCTCCGGTCTGCGCAAGACCCTCAAGACCGCCATCGGCATCGACGACCTGATCGTCACCAGCCACCCCGGCTACCTGCTGCACCCGGGCGAACACCGCATCGACGCCGTCGAGTTCGAGGAGCGCGCCGCCGAGGGCCGGGAGGCCGCCCGGCGCGGGCGCGCCGAGGAGGCCCGCGCCCACTTCGAGGACGCCCTCGCGATGTGGCGCGGCCCCGCCCTGGCCGGCATCACCGCCGACGCCGTCGAGGCCGAGGCCGCCCGGCTGTCCGAACTGCGGCTGGACGTCCACGAGCAGCTCACCGCGCTGCGCCTGGAGCTCGGCGAACACCGCGAACTCATCGGCGACCTCACCGCGTTCGTCCGCGAGCACCCGCTGCGCGAGCAGTCCCTGGCACACCTGATGCTCGCCCACTACCGGGCCGGCCGGCGCGCGGAGGCCCTGGAGGCCTACCGCGACGGCGCCCGGCTGCTCGCCGACGAGCTCGGCATCGACCCCGGGCCGACGCTCCAGGAACTGCACGAGGACATCCTCAACGACGCCCCCGAGCTCACCCTGCCCACGACCGCCGCGGCGGCGCCGGCCCCGGCCGTACCCGCCCACCTGCCGCCGGTGCCCGCCGCGTTCACCGGCCGCCACCAGGAACTCGCCGCGCTGGACCGGCTGCTGGAGCACCAGGGCGGCGCGTCGCTGCCGGTCGGCTCGATCATCGGCACCGGCGGCGTCGGCAAGACCGCGCTCGCCGTCCACTGGTCCCACCAGGTCGCCGCGCGCTTCCCGGACGGCCAGCTCTTCGCCGACCTGCGCGGCTACGACGAGGAGGAGGAGCCGCGCCGCCCGTCCGCCGTCCTCGACCGCTTCCTGCGCGCCCTCGGCGTGCCGGGGCCGCAGGTCCCGGCCGACCCGACCGAGCGCACCGCGCTGTTCCGCAGCGTCCTGTACGACCGGCGGGTGCTGATCGTGCTCGACAACGCCCGCTCCTTCGAGCAGATACGCCCGCTGCTGCCCGGCAGTTCGGCCTGCTGCGTGCTCGTCACCAGCCGCGACAGCCTGAGCAGCCGGCTCGCGGGCGACTTCGCGCTCGTCCCGCTGCACCTGGCCTCGCTCGGCGAGGACGAGGCCGTCGCGCTGCTGTCCCGGGTGGCCGGCGCCGAGCGCTTCGCCGCCGACCCGGCCGGCGCGGCCCGGCTCAGCGAGCTGTGCGACCGCCTGCCGCTCGCCCTGCGGATCGCCGCCGCCCGCCTGGCCGCCAAGCCGCACTGGACGGTGCGCACCCTCGTCGCCCGGCTGGAGGACCAGCACCGGCGGCTGGACGAACTCAGCCTGGACGCCCGCGGCGTGCGGGCCGGCTTCCGGCTCAGCTACCGCGACCTGCCGGCCGGGGCGGCCCGGATGTTCCGGCTGCTCGGCTCGCTCAACGTCACCGAGTTCTCGGCCTGGGCCGGCGCAGCCGTGCTCGACATCGACCCGGTCGACGCCGAGGACCTCATCGAGCAGCTCGTCGACGCCCAGCTGCTGGAGCCGCTCAGTGCCAGCGCGGGCCACGTCCGCTACCGCTTCCAGGACCTCCTCCGCCTCTTCGCTCGCGAGTGCGCGCTTGCCGAGGACGGAGAAGGTGACCTGAGGCAGGCCCTGCGGCGGGCCTGCGCGGTGTGGCTGGGCCTGGCCAAGGAGGCCCACCGCCGCGTCTACGGGGGCGACTTCACCGTGGTGCCGGGCACCGCGCCGCTGCACCCGCTGCCCCGCCACCTCACCGACGACCTGGTCGAGGACCCGATGGAGTGGTTCGAGGCCGAGCGCGGCGCGATCAACGGACTGATCCAGCAGGCCGCCCGCGACGACGAGTCCGGCTACGCCTGGGACCTGGTGATGACCACCGTCACCCTCTACCAGAACCGCAACTACCTGGAGGACTGGCGCGAGGGCGCCGAGGCCGCGCTCGCCACCGCCCGACGCACCGGCGACGCCCTCGCCGAGGCGGCGATGCTGCACTCGCTCGGCACCCTGGAGATCGTCCAGTACGAGCACGACAGCGCCTACCGGCGGCTCGGCCTGGCCCTGCGCCTGTTCGAGGAGCAGGGCCAGGACCAGGGCCGCGCCCTGGTCCTGCGCAACCTGGCGCTGTGCGAACGCCAGCGCGGCGACCTGGACCGGGCCGTGGAGACCGGCCGCCGCTCCCTGGAGATCTTCCGCAGGGGCGGTGACCGCTACGCCGAGGCCCATGTGCTGGGCCTGTTGGCGCAGATCGAGCTGGAGCGCGGGGACGCGCAGGCGAGCCTGGTGCTGTCGTCGGAGGCCGTGGCGCGCAGCCGGGGTCTGGGCACCGTGCGGGGCGAGGCGCAGAGCACCGTCCGGCTGGCGGAGGCACTGATCCGCGCGGGCGACGGGGTCCGGGCCGAGGAGGCCTGCCGGCGCGCGCTGGAGCTGGTGCTCGGCAGCGGGGACCGGCGCGGCGAGACGCACGTGCTGAGGGCGCTGGGCGAGGCCCTGTGGTGCCAGGGCCGGGGCGAGGAGGCGGAGCCGGTGCTGCGCAGCGCGCTCCAGGCCGCGGAGGCCGTGCCGGACGCCTTCCTCCAGGCGCGGGCGGGCGCGGTGCTGGGCTGCGTGCAGGCGCTGCGCGGGGACCGCGACGGCGCGGTGGCGATGCTGCGGGCCGCGTCCGGCCTCTTCGCGGAGGTCGGCGCGGGCGGCTGGTCGGAGCGGATCGACCGGCTCATGGTGGGGATCGCGGACGGCGGACCGGTCGACTCGGGGCGGCTGTTCGAACTCGTGCAGCCCTGACGGAGAGCGCTCCTCGCGGGATCAGGTCCACGGGTCGTCCTTCTTCAGGGTGTAGCCGACCGGGTGGGAGCCGACGGCGACGGCCTGCACCGAGGCGTTCGAGGAGTCCGCCGCGACCGCGGTGCCCTGGCCCGCCGCCACCCCGCCGGCCGCGACGAGGAGCACGGCCGCGCTCGCCGCGAGCCTGCCGAGCGGGGCGACCACCGCGGTGTGCGCGGTCTTGCGGGCGGAGAGAAGAGCGCTGTTCACGGTGGCCTCCAGGACCTCTCGTTCGTCCGCCTGACCCGGTGTCCTGCGGTACGACACGAACGCTACGGAGACCGCGTTTTGGGGCGCTTTCAAAGCGCTTTCGATCCGCCGAAATCGATCCGACAGCGACCCGACAGCCGGATATAACCGCAGGTCAATAGCGTTTCGCCCAGGTCGGCCCGCGAGCGTTCGCGGGCCCTGGACGGTCGGGGGCCGGCATGGACTTCACACTTCTCGGGCCGGTGTCGGCCGCGGTCGACGGCCGCCCGGTCGAGCTCGACGGCGCCAAGCAGCGCACCGCCCTGGCCGCCCTGCTGCTCGCCCGCGGCCGCGTCGTCCCCGACGAGCGGCTCGCCACCCTGCTGTGGGGCTGGGAGCCGCCCGCGACCAGCACCAACCAGCTCTACACCTACGTCTCCCGGCTGCGCACCCGGCTCGGCGCCGGCCACGGCCTGCACCGCCACGGCGCCGGCTACCGGATGGACACCGACGGCACCACCGTCGACTGGGACCGCTTCCGCGAACTCGCCGACGCAGGCCGCGCCGACCTCCGGGCCGCCCGCTACGCCGAGGCCGAACGCCGCCTCGCCGACGCGCTCGCGCTCTGGCGCGGCCCGGCCCTCGCCGACGTCACCGAGCACCTGGCCGCCGCCGAGGGCCCCCGGCTGGCCGAGGCCCGCCTCGCCGCCGTCGAGCAGCACGCCGAGGCCGCCCTGGCGCTCGGCCGGCACGACGAGCTGCTGCCCGGTCTCACCCGGCACGTCACCGGTCACCCCGTCCGGGAGCGGGCCCGCGCGCAGCTGATGACGGCGCTGTTCCGGGCCGGGCGGCAGGCGGACGCGCTCGCCCAGTACGAGGAGGCGCGGCGGCTGCTCGCCGACGAGCTCGGCATCGACCCCGGCCCCGAACTGC
Organism: Kitasatospora sp. NPDC048722; assembly: GCF_040650235.1. Classification (NCBI taxonomy): domain Bacteria; kingdom Bacillati; phylum Actinomycetota; class Actinomycetes; order Kitasatosporales; family Streptomycetaceae; genus Kitasatospora; species Kitasatospora sp. NPDC048722. Next base: position 11,885 of record NZ_JBEZGX010000075.1, on the reverse strand, counting down.
GGGCCCTGCACCAGGAGATCCTCACCGGCACCCTGGCCGGACCGGCCGCGCCCGAGCGGGCGACCGTCACCGTCGCCCCGGCCGCGCCCGCCGAGGAGCCCGGCACGGAACCCGTCACGGAACCCGGCACGGAACCCGCCGCCCGCCCGGCGCTGCTCCCCGCCGCGCCGCGCGACTTCACCGGCCGCGAGACCGAACTCCGGCTCGTCCTCGACGCGTTGCACGACGGCCGGGACGTCACCGTCACCGGCGCCCCCGGCACCGGCAAGTCCGCCCTCGCCCTGTACGCCGCCGAACGCGCCCGCGACGCCTTCCCCGACGGCCAGCTCCACGCCGACCTGCGCGACGCCGACGGCACCCCGCGCAGCCCCCGTCAGGTCCTCGGCTGGTTCCTGCGCGCCCTCGGCACCGCGCCCGCCCACGTCCCCGACGGCCTCGACGAACGCGCCCAGCGGTACCGCACCCTGCTGGCCGGCCGCCGGATGCTCGTCCTGCTCGACAACGCCGCCGACGACGCCCAGGTCCGCCCGCTGCTGCCCGGCGGCGGCGCCACCCGCACCCTGGTCACCGGCCTGCGCCCGGACCTCGCCGCCCTGGAGGGCGCCCGGCTGGTCCGGCTCGGCCCGATGAGCCCCGCCGAGGCCGCCCGCCTGCTCGCCTCCGTCGCCGGCCCCGAACGCCTCGCCGCCGACCCCGAGTCCACCGCCCGCATCGCCGAGTACTGCGACCGCCTCCCGCTCGCCCTGCGGATCGCCGCCGCCCGCCTCGCCGCCCGCCCGCACTGGCGCCCGGCCCGGCTCGCCGACCGGCTGGCCCCCGCCGAGCGCCGGCTCGGCGAACTGCGCATCGGCAGCCTGGACATCACCACCGCGCTGCGCCCCGCCCTGGCCGCGCTCGACGCCCCGGCCGCGCGCGCCCTCGCCGTCCTGGCCGCCGCCGGCCTCGCCGCCGTCACCGCGGCGGACGCGGCGGCCCTGCTCGACCTGCCCCTCGACGACGCCGAGGACGTCCTGGAGCGGCTCTGCGACGCCCGGCTCCTGGAGCCCGGCTCCGGCGCCGACCGGCCCGCCCGCTACCGGATGCCGGCCCTCGTCGGCCTGCTCGGCCGGCTCGGCCGCGCCGCCGCCCTGGCGGCCTGATCCCAAGGCTCCCGCCCCCGGGTCAGGCCGCCTGACCAGGCAGCCGGCCCGCCCTCACCCGCACCCACCGGCGTGGCCCTCGTCCAGCCCGTAGGTCGCGATGTACCCGTTCTCCGCGGTGCCCCGCACGGCCAGTTCGCTCAGCGCGTCGACGTAGTCCGCCAGCAGCTCGGCCCACGGCGTCCCCCCGTCCTGCAGCAGCAGGTCCTGGTCCAGGGCCGCGCTGCGCTCGATCTCGGTCAGGACGTCCAGCGGGTGCTCGACCTTCAGTTCCTCGAACATCGTTCCCTCGTTTCCGTTCCGTCGGTGGCGTCGGGCCGTCCCCGGCCCCGCACCGACAGACTGGAACCGGCGTCTGTACCCGCCCTCCGGTCCGTCTTGCACCGGCGGTACAGATCCCCGATAGGCATGCCATACACGCCCGTTGGACCCTCCCTCCATGACCCTCGACGCCCGCACGCCCGCCCCCGTCGACCGCATCGTCATCGCGGGCGGCACGCTCACCGCCTGGATCGCCGCGGCCCGGCTGGCCTCCGCCTTCCGGGACACGGTCCGCGTGACGGTCGTCGAGACCGCCGAACGCCCCACCGCGCAGGTCACCGCGCTCGCCCCCGCCTTCCGGCGCGACCTCCTCGACCGGCTGGGAACCCCCGAGAGCGCGTGGCTGCGCGCCTGCTGCGCCTCCTTCAACGCGGCCACCCGGTACCGGGGCTGGCGCCCCGAGCCGGTCTACCTGCCCAACCCCGGCGCCACCCCCAGCTGCGAGGGCTTCCCGCTCACCGACTTCTGGCAGCTGCGCCGCAGCACCGGCCACACCCTGGAACCCGTCGACCACGCGTGCTTCGTCACCCCGCCGCTGCTCGACGCCCGGAAGTCACCGCGCTGGCTCGACGGCCGCACCGCCTTCCCCCACGGCTGGCACGCCGACGCCGCGATGCTCACCCACTTCCTGCGCCGCACCGCCGTCCGGACCTGCGGGGTACGGCTGCACAGCGCGGAGATCCTCGGCGCCGAACGCGACCCGGCGGGCCTGGTCACCGCGCTGCACACGACCCGTGGCCGCGAGGAGGGCGACCTCTTCCTCGACTGCACCGGCCGCGCCGCCCGCCTGCTCACCGGCATCCTCGGCGAACCGTTCCGGCCCGCGGACGACGGCCTCATCGCCGACACGCTCGCCACCGTCACCCTCCCCCACGACAGCGCCCGCCACGGCGTCGCGCCCTACACCGCCGTCACCACCCGCCCCGAGGGCCACACCTGGCACCGCACCCTGCTCGACCGCCGCACCACCGGCCTCGCCTACACGAGCGGGCGCACCGGCGCCGCCGAGGCCGAACGGATCCTCGCCGCCCCGGCCGGCACGGTCGTCACCCACACCGCCACCCCCGCGGGCCGGCTGCGCCGCAGCTGGGTCGGGAACTGCCTGGCCCTCGGCACCGCCGCCGCCAGTGCCGACCCCCTGGACGAGGACCACGCCGACACCCTCGCCCTGCTCGACCAGCTGGTGCGCGACCTCCCCTCCCGCGACGGCCGCACGACCCCGGCCGCCCGCTTCGACGCCACCGCCGCCGCCCTGCACGAGCAGGCCCTCGACCTCGCCCGGCTCCGCCGGCTCACCTCCCCCTACGCGCCGCCCGTCCCGGCCCCCGACCACCTGCGCCAGGTCCTCGACGCCCACTCCGCCGGCCTCGCCCCCACCGCCGACGAGCTCCCGCTGCGTGCCCTCCTCACCGCCCTCACCCCGCACACCGCCACCCCGCCCCCGTCCCTCGCCCACCACCCGCACGCGATCCGCACCGCCGACGACGCCTTCACCCGCATCAAGCGCCACCAGCGCACCCTGCTGGAAACCCTCCCCGACACCCACACCTACCTGACCGCCGCCGGCTCCCTCCCCACGCCGGCCCTCGCCTGACGCCGCCTCCCCCTCCCCCAATCCCCCACAGCTCCCGTCCCCCTTCCCCCCATCTCCTCCTACCGCCCCGAAGCCCCCGCCCCTTCCCCCCACCGACGGGGTGTGCTTCGGCCCGACGCATGCCTTATGTTGCACAGGCAAGACACGGGGGAGACGGCGGGCGGCGAATGGCACGGGACTACGACAGTCAGCTGCTGGAGTCGGTGGCGGTGCGTCGGCGCAGGATGCGCGACGCACTGCTCTTCGGCGCGCAGCGGGTGCGGCGGACGGCCGACGAGCGGTTCGGGAAGGTGTTCGCGGGAATCGCGATCGCGGCGGTGCTGTGCGCCGGCTGCGTCGGGTGGTCGTTCCTGCAGACCACGCTGGCCAAGCAGAAGGCCGATCAGCAGAAGCAGCAGCAACAGCAGCAGCAGTTCCAGGTGCCCCACGACTCGCCGGACCCGTCGCGCCCGCCCACGCCGCCGGTGTCCCCGTCGGCGACCCGTGCGGTGACCCCGCAGGCGGCACCGGCGAAGAGCGCCCGGCAGACCGCACCGACAAAGGCCGCGAAGTCCCCCGAACCGGCACATTCGTAGAAGCATCGGCCCGAGAGGTCGCAAAGGTCGCGATGATAGGTTCCCGCAAGTGGTGAGCACAGCAACGACTTCCCCGGCCCGTCTCAGCAGGGTGACCCTGATCGGGGAGCGGCGCCGGGCCGACGTGGTCCTGCCCTCCGACACGCCGATCGGCATGTTGCTCCCGGACGTGCTGCAGCTGCTCGACGACCGGGCCGCCAACCGCCCGATGACCCGCCAGCTGGTGACCCCGGACGGCTCGGCGCTGCCGCACGACAGCACCCTGGACTCCGCGGGCGTGGCCGACGGTGCCGTCCTGCGGCTGGTCCGCGCGCACTCCGCCCCGCCCGCCCCGGTCGTGCACGACGTCGTCGACCTGGTCGCCGACGACCTGGACCTGCGCGCCTGGCGCTGGCGCCCGGCCGCGCGCCGGGGCAGCGCCGGGGTCGCGACGGTGGCGTTCTCCGTGACGGCCGCCGTGCTGGCGCGGCACGAGTTCCCGCTGGCCTCGCTGGCCGGCGGACTGCTCGCGGTGGCCGCCGTGCTGCTGGCCGCCGGCGCGCTGGTGTCCCGGATCGGACAGGGCAACCGGGGCCTGGCCACGGCGCTGCTGCTGGCCTCGGGCGGGCTCGGCATCCTCGGCGCGTGGAGCGCGGCGGACGCCTACCACTGGGGGCCGCCGGTGCGGCTGGCCGCGGTGGTGGGCGCGCTCGCCGTGACCGTCGTCATGCTCGGCTTCTTCTCGCCGCTCGGCCGCGGCGGCCTGATCGGCGCCGGCGCCCTCACCGTGATCACCGCGGTGTGGGAGGCGGTGGCCGCCGTCCACACCGAACCGGCCCGGGTGGGCGCCCTGATGGCGCTGTTCTCGGTGGTGCTGCTCGGCGTCCTGCCGCGGCTCGCCCTGATGGCCTCGGGCCTGACCGCGCTGGACGACCGGCGCTCGGCCGGCGCCTCGGTCAGCCGGCACTCGGTGGGCACCGCGCTCGCGGCGACGCACCGCGGCCTCGCGCTCGCCACGATCGCCACCGCCGCGTCGGCCACCGCCGCGGGCTGGCTGCTGACGCTGGCCGCGAAGCCGACGGCCTGGACGGTGGTGCTACCGTCGCTCGTCGCCGTGGTGCTGCTGTCCCGGGCACGGGCGTTCCCGCTGGTCGCCGAGGTCGTGGCGCTGCTGGCCGCGGCCGCGGTGCTGACGGTGCGCCTGGTGGTGCTGTGGGTCGGGCACGGCGGCGGGGCCGGGGCGCTGGCCGTCCTGTGCGTCGCGGCGGTGCTGCCGCTGGTCGCGCTGGCGGTGCAGCCGCCGGAGCACACCCAGGTGCGGCTGCGCCGGGTGGCCGACCTGGTGGAGTCGATCGGCATGGTGGGGCTGTTCCCGCTGGCCGTCGGGGTGTTCGGGGTGTACGGGCAACTGCTCAGCAAGTTCTGAGACACCCGTCAGCAGGTCGGATCTGGAGGGGCAGAGGAAGTCATGTCGAACGGGGAGAACTGGCAGGGCGACGTCCTGCGCGATCTGCGAGCCCAGCTCGACGGCTCCGCGTGGGGCCCACCACCGGCCGACGGGGCCCAGCCGGCGCCCGCGGGACCGCCACAGGACCGGATGCCGTACGACCAGGCGCCGCCGCAGGACCCCGCCGCGCAGCAGTACCAGCCGCCGCAGGGCCGCCAGCCGTACCCGCAGCAGCAGCCGTACCCGCAGCAGCCGCAGGTGACGACCCAGCGGACGCCGGAGTCCCGCCCCACCGTCGACGGCAGCCTGACCGCGCTCGGCCGCAAGCCGCGCGGCGGCGAGCCGTTCGCCAGCCGGGCCGCGCACGCGGTGTGGAAGAACGTCTCCTCCTCCGCCTCCCGCGAGGTCGCCGAGATCACGCGGATCGCCGAGAGCCTCCAGCAGCCGGTGACCACCGGCCGCCAGATCGCCGTCACCTCGATCCGCGGCGGCGCCGGCAAGTCGACGGTCGCCGCCCTGCTCGGCACCACCTACGCCCACTACCGCCAGGACCCGGTGCTGTTCGTCGAGGCCGACACCGCGCTCGGCTCGCTGCCGATCCGGCTGGGCACCGAGACGCTGCGCTGGACCGCCAGCGACCTCGCCGAGATCGTCAAGCCGCAGATGTCGCTGCTGGACATCACCGGCTACCTGGTCCAGCTGCAGAACAACTCCTGGCTCCTGCCCGGTAGTCAGGGCCAGATCGGCGCGATGCTCGACGCCCGCGGCTACCAGCGCGTCATGGTCGCGCTGCGCCGCTACTTCGGCGTCACCGTCGTCGACTGCCAGACCCTGCCCGACGAGGTCGCCCGCGTCGCGCTCTCCGCCGCCCAGGCCCGGGTCATCACCACCCCGGCCACTCTCGACGGCATCGCCAGCACCCACGCCGTCCTGCAGTGGATGCGCGCCCTGCCCGCACACGTCATCGCCGGGACGGTCGTCGTCGTCACCGAACTGACCCCGCACGCGGGCGTCGACGTCGAGGCGGCCGTGCGCACCCTGCGCGCCACCGGCACCACCGTCCACGTGCTCCCGTACGACCGCCACCTCGCGGCCGGCGGCGTCATCCGGACCGACCTGCTCGCCCGCGCCACCCGGAGCACCGCCACCCGGCTCGCCGCGGACGTCTTCCAGCTCTCCCAGAAGCGCCACTGACGATGAGTACCCGACTGATCCACCGCCCGGCCCGGACGGTCCGTCCGCCGGCCGCCCCCGAGGCCCGCACCATCGAGGCCCCGCCCAACCTGCCCGAGGGCAAGGCCGGCAACATCGCGATGTCGCTGCTGCCGATGGCCGGCGTCATGTCCTCGGTCGTCATGATGACCGTCGTCCGCAACAGCCAGTTCGCCGGACTCGGCGCCATCATCCTGCTGGTCACCGTCCTGGGCTCGGTCGGCCTGCTCTTCTCCCAGCGCGGCAAGGCCCAGCGCACCCGCCGCACCCAGCGCGAGGCCTACCTCACGTACCTGGAGGACCTGCGCGAGGAGCTCGCCGCCGAGGAGCGCGCCCGCGGCGACCACGCCGACGTGCTCAACCCACCGCCCGGCGCCCTGTACGACATCGTCCGCGACCCGGCCCGGCTGTGGGAGCGCCGCCGCGTCGACGGCGACTTCCTGCGGGTCCGCGTCGGCACCGGCGAGATGCCGGTGCGCGACCTGCGGATCGGCCAGCAGGCCTCCTCCGCGCTGACCCCGCCCGACCGCTTCATGCTCAACGAGGCCTCGGCGCTGACCACCCGCTTCCGCACCGGCACCGAACTCCCGCTCACCGTCCCGCTCGACCGCGTCGGCGACGTCAGCGTCATCGGCCCGCGCGAGGACTGCCTGCGGGTCGCCCGCGCCCTGCTCGTGCAGAGCGCCGCCCTGCACGCGCCCGACGACGTCGCCGTCGCCCTGGCCGTGCCCGGCGAGCGGCTCCCCGACTGGGAGTGGGCCAAGTGGCTCCCCCACCTGCTCGACACCGACCAGTACGACGGCCCCGTCGCCGCCCGCCGCATCGCCCCCTCGATGCCGCAGCTGGCCCGCCAGCTCGGCGCCGAACTGCGCCGCCGGGCCTCCTACGCGACCGAGGTGCGCCGCGGCCTGTCCGGCTCCGACGCGCTGTCGATGACCTCCCGGCTGCTCGTCGTGGCCGACGGCCACGGCGAGGACGCCGTCGACCTGCCGCGCCCGGACGACGCGGTCGGCCTGCGCGAGATGGGCGTCACCGTCCTGCACCTGCTGGAACGGCGCGTCCAGGAACCCGGCCAGGTCGGCGTGCGGATAACGGTCGAGGGCGACCAGGTGCTCATCGAGGACCTCCGCCAGGAGCAGCCGATCAGCGCCCACGGCACCGTGGACGAGGTCGGCCCCTCCTTCGCCGACGGCCTGGCCCGGATGCTCGCCCCGCTGCGGCTGTCCGCCGAGTCGCTCGGCGACGCCCCGCTGAGCGGCCCGGTCGAGTTCGCCGGCCTGCTGGGCATCGAGGACGTCGCCCACCTCGACCTCGCCCGGCTCTGGGCCCCGCGCGGCGAACGCGCCTTCCTTCGGGTGCCGATCGGCATCAGCGACGGCCACGAGCCGGTGCTGCTCGACCTCAAGGAGTCCTCCGAGCTGGGCATGGGCCCGCACGGCCTGTGCGTCGGCGCCACCGGCTCCGGCAAGTCCGAGCTGCTGCGCAGCCTGGTGCTCGCCCTGGTGGCCACCCACCCGCCGGAGGACCTCTCGCTCGTCCTCGTCGACTACAAGGGCGGCGCGACCTTCGCCCCGTTCGCGAACCTGCCGCACGTCGCCGGCGTGATCACCAACCTGGAGAACCAGGCCGGCCTGGTCGAGCGCGTGCACGCCTCGCTCGCCGGCGAGGTCAAGCGCCGCCAGCAGGTCCTCAAGGACGCCGGGAACGTCGCCGACATCGGCTCCTACGCCGCCCTGCGGGCCGAGCGCCGGCCCGACCTCGAACCGCTGCCGCACCTGTTCGTCGTCATCGACGAGTTCGGCGAACTCCTCACCGCCAAGCCGGACTTCATCGACCTCTTCCTGTCCATCGGCCGGATCGGGCGCTCCATAGGCGTACACCTGCTGCTCTCCAGCCAGCGCATCGAGGGCGGCAGCCTGCGCGGCCTGGACACCTACCTGTCCTACCGGCTCGGCCTGCGCACCTTCTCCGCCGACGAGTCCCGCACGGTCCTCGACACCACCGACGCCTTCCACCTCCCGCCGCTGCCCGGCTTCGGCTACCTCAAGGTCGACACCAGCCACTACGAGCGGTTCAAGGCCAGCTACGTCTCCGGCGCCTACCGCGGCCCGGTCCAGCGCGAGGACGAGGACGCCGGCCCGCTCGCCCTGGAGTACGGCGCCTTCAACACCCCGGCCAAGGCCGAGGACCAGGACGGCCCCGAGCCGGCCGCCCGCCGCCGCACCACCGGCCCGACCGAACTCGGCGTCGTCGTCGGCCAGCTGGAGAACGCCGCGCCCCCGGTCCGGCGGATCTGGCTGCCGCCGCTGCCCGCCGCGATCGCGCTCGACAGCGTCGCCGGTCCGCTCGACGTCGGCCCGCGCGGCATGCAGCTCACCGGCCGGCGCGGACGCCTCCAGGTGCCGCTCGGCCTGCTCGACGACCCCACCCGGCAGTGGCAGGGCAACTGGATCCTGGACCTGACCGTCGCCGGCGGCCACGTCGCCTTCATCGGCGGCCCGCAGTCCGGCAAGACCACCCTGCTGCGCACCCTGGTCCTGTCGCTCGCGCTCACCCACACCCCGCAGGAGGTCGGCGTCTACGGCCTCGACCTGGTCGGCGGCGGCCTCCAGGCGCTGGCCGGCCTGCCGCACGTGGGCGGCATCGCGGGCCGGGCCGACCGCGAGCGGGCGGCCCGCACGGTCGAGGAGGTCCGGGCGATGCTCACCGCCCGCGAGGACCTCTTCCGCGACCACAACATCGACTCCGTCGACCAGCTGCGCAGCCTGCACGCCGCGGGCCGCCTGCCGGAGCTCGCCTCCGCCGAGATCGTCCTGGTCATCGACGGCTTCGGCGCGCTGCGCGACGACTTCGAGGAGCTGGACGACGCCGTCCTCGACATCCTCAAGCGCGGCGGCGGCTACGGCATCCACGTCGTGGCGGGCATGCTCCGCTGGAACGACGTGCGGATCGCCGCCCAGTCGAACTTCGGCACCCGGGCCGAACTGCGGCTCAACGACCCCAGCGAATCCAGCATCGAGCGCAAGCTCTCCGAGACCCTCTCCGCCGACGAACCCGGCCGCGTCCTGACCGACGGGCGGCTGTTCGCCCAGGTCGCACTGCCCCGGATCGACGGCCTCGCCGACAACGGCGAGCTCGGCACCGTCCTGGAGCAGACCGCCAGGACCGTCCGCGCCACCTGGACCGGCGAGCTCGCCCAGCCGGTCCGCGTGCTGCCGCACGTCCTGGAACCGCACCTGCTGCCCGGCCCGGTCGCCGAGCCGCGGCGGGTGCCGATCGGCCTGGACCAGACGGCGCTCGCGCCCGTCCTGCTCGACCTGTTCCACCACGACCAGCACCTGCTGGTCCTCGGCGACAGCGAGTGCGGCAAGTCCAACCTGCTGAAGACCATCGCCGGCGGGCTGATCGAGCGGCACGGCGAGGACGAGATCGTGTTCGCCGTGATGGACCCGCGCCGCAGCCTGCGCGGCGTGATCCCCGAGGAGTACAACGGCGGCTACGCCTACAACGCCCGGATGTGCGCCGGCCTCGCCGCCGCCGTCGCGGGCGAGCTGGAGAAGCGGCTGCCGGACGAGAACGCGCCGCTGGAGGACCTGGAGCCGGGCCGCTGGCGCGGCGGCGGCCCGCGGATCGTGGTGCTCGTCGACGACTACGACGTCCTCACCACGGCCGGCCAGAGCCCGCTCGCGCCGTTCCTGCCGTACCTGCCCTCCGCCGCCGACATCGGCCTGCACTTCGTCGTGACCCGCCGCGTCGCGGGCGCCTCGCGCGGCATGTACGAGCCGCTCGTGCAGGGCCTGCGCGAGTCCGGCGCCTCGGCGCTGGTGATGACCGGCGACCGCGGCGAGGGGCAGCTGTTCCCCGGCGTGTACGCCGCGCAGCAGCCCGCCGGACGCGGCGTCATCGTCCGCCGGGGCCAGCCGAACCGGCTGGTCCAGACCGTGTACACGCCCGAGTAACCGAAGGACTCGACGACATGACCAAGGACGTCATCGCCCTCACCCCGCGGATGCCGGACGCCTGGACGGTGCTCGCCGGCCTCCTCTCCGGCGGCCCCGACAAGCTCCTGGACACGACGGGCGAGGGCGCGGTCGTCCAGCTCCTCGACGAGCAGGCCCGGCCGCTGGTCTCGATCGAGGCCCCGCTGCTGGTGCAGGTCCCGGGCGAGGCCGAGCGGCTGCTGGGCGCCACCCCGCCGCGCGTGCCGTACTGGTGGACCGAGGCCCGCGCCACCACCGGCGTGCCGGACGCCGAGAAGCTCGCCGGCACCTTCGCGGCCCGCGTCGCCCACCTCGCCGACGGCACCGCGTGGCCGCGCGAGGCGACCCGCTCGCTGGCCGTCGTCGAGACCACCGGGCTCACCGCCGCCCCCACCCCGGCCGCCGCGCAGCCCGCCGTCGACGTGCTGACCGAGAAGGTCGCCGTGGTCATCATGGACCGCCCGGTGGTCGCCATGACCGCCTGGCTCTCCGACGCCTTCCGGGCCGCCGCCGAGTCCAACCGCGGCCTGCAGATCGTCACCCCGGCCGGCACCACGCTCTCCCCCGCCGTCCGCGGCAACCTGCCCGGCTGGCCGTCCCGCTGGGTCGTCCAGGACGAGCGGGACGGCTACTACGACGGCCTCACCGGCGCCGTCCTGCGCTGGCAGGAGGGCATGTTCGCCACCGTCGTGAACCCGGAGGGCACCGAGGACGACCTGCGCACCCCGGTCGCCGCCTCCTACCAGGACGTCTCCGCCACCGGCGACCTCCAGCTGGCCGTCACCTTCCGCGCCGCCCACCCCGCCGACGAACGTCTCGTCCTCGGCGGCGCCCTGGAGACCGTCTGGCGCGAACTGACCGGCGAGCCGCCGGCCGGCTGGGGCAGCGCCGAACCGGCCAACCTGCCGTGGTCCCCGGGCCGGCTCACCGACCTCGCCTACTCCCGGGCGCCCGAACCCACCTGGTTCGTCGTCGTCGGCAGCCCCGAACGTCCCGGCCTGGCCACGCTCAAGGTCACCCGCACCAAGTCCGGCGTCGAGGAGGAGGTGACCCTCGCCTTCGGCTACGGGCCCGGCGAGGAGCCGCCGCTGGACGCCCTGCCGCGGATGGCCGAGGCACTGGTGACCCGCCACCGGCTCAAGTCGATGCTTCTCCAACTGCGCCGCGCCCGCCGCGACCTGGCGGTGCCCGCGTACTTCGAGGGCCCCGGCGTGCCGCTGGCCTTCGTGCTCGGCGCGGAGGAGGTCCGGGCCGTCCCGGACGACCGCGCCCGCCGGACGCCGCTGTCGGCGGAGCCTGTCAGACTGGGTCCGAAGGCACGACCGGCCTACTACTACCCGATGCCCGGGGATCCGTCCGACCTCTCCGGGTGGGCGGAATTCGAGCGTCTGGTGCGGCATTTGAAGGGTGAGTGAAGGCCTCGGCGACGAACGGCGGCGACACGCCTGGCGGTGTGTCATACGTTGGTCACAACCCGGGGGCCGCACCTTGCGGGCGGGATATAGGTTGATAGAAATGGACATACTTACGATTCGTCGAGCGAACGGGGGAGCGGTATGAAGTTCGACATGGGGAACCAGGCGCTGCAGACGCTGATGTCGGGGTCGAGGACCTCGAACCAGGACCTGGGTGCGCTGG
>NZ_JBEZGX010000074.1:0-39008 GCF_040650235.1 Kitasatospora sp. NPDC048722 | reverse complement strand
GCGGGGGCGGGCCCCCGGGCGCCCCCCCCCCTGCCGCGACTCAGGCCGCCAAGGGCAGGCCGGCCGCCTCGGCGGCCGCGACGGCCTGCCGCAGGGCCTGCCGGGCCTGGCCCAACTCCTCCGCGCGGCGGTCGAGTTCGGCGAGCTGGGTGCGCAGCTTGCGCAGCACCCCCGGACACGCGCGCAGCGGGCCGTCCGGCTCGCCGCAGGGCAGGAGCTGCTGGATCGTCCGCGTCGGCAGCCCGGCCGCCAGCAGGGCGCGGACCTGGCGCACGGTCCGCTCGGCGGACGGGTCGAAGTCCCGGTAGCCGTTGGGGAGACGGGTCGACGTGAGCAGGCCGACCCGCTCGTAGTAGCGGATCAGGCGCTCGCTCGTGCCGCTGCGCCGCGCCAGTTCGCCGATCCTCATCGCGCCCCGCTCCCCGTTCGGCTTGACCTTGTCACGGTGTCAGGGTTCAACACCAGTACCCGTCCCCGCACCGCGGCACCGACCAGGAGATTCCGTTGATCATCGACGCGCACAGCCATGTCCACGACCCGGTGCACGACCACCTCGCCCTGCTCGACGAGGCCGGCGTCGACCGCGCCGTGCTCTTCGGCACCCGGCCGCACCCGGAGCGTGCCGCCGACCTGGCCGCCTTCAAGCGGGAGATGCGCGTCCTGCACGACACGCTCGGCGGGCGGACCTCCGGGACCTCCGGGACCTCCGGCACCTCCGGGACCGACGCGCACGCGGCGGCGGTGGACGAGCTCGCCGCCGTCTGCGCGGCGCACCCGGACCGGTTCATCGGCTTCGGCAAGGTGCGACTGGACGTGCCGGCCGAGCGGATCGCCGAGGAGGTGCAGCGGGACGTCGTCGCACGGGGCTTCCGGGGCATCGGCGAGCTGACGCCGCCGCCGGACGGCGCGGGCCTGGTCGAGCCGGTGCTGCGCGCCGCCGCCGACCACGGCGGGCTGCCGGTCGTCGTCCACGGCTTCGCGCCGACCACCGCCGGCGACATCGCGACGGTGGCCGGCCTCGCCCGCCGTCACCCGCGCGTGCCGCTCGTGCTCAGCCAGCTCGGCGGACTCCACTGGCTGCAGGCGATCGAGCTGGCCCGGGAGCCCCCGAACCTGTACCTCGAACTGTCCACGGTGAGCGTCGTGTTCGCCGTGCGGCTGGCGATCCGCGAGGTGCCCGACCGGACGCTCTTCGGCTCGGACGCGCCCTACGGCGACCCCGTCGTCACCCGCACGACGGTCGAGCGCGCCACGCCGCCCGGTGAACTGCGCGACCGCGTGCTGGGCGGGACCTTCGCCGAACTCCTCGGACTCTGACACCGGTCGAGGCTTCCGCCCGCCCCCGACGGGGGTGGGGGCGGGCGGAACGGGCGCCTCACGCCTCGGAGGCTGCCGCCAACGGGCCCAGGGCGGCCGCCCTGCGGGCCGGGACGGCGGCGGCGAGGGCGCCGATCGCGAGCGAGACCACGCACACGAGGAGCAGCGTGCCCCACGGCAGCGCCAGCGTGTAGTGCTCCACCGCGCCGGTGGCCAACGGGCCGACCGCCCACGCGCCGGCCAGGCCGGCCGCCAGGCCGAGGAGGGTGCCGTACGCGGCGACGGTCACCGCCTCCAGCCGGATCATCCGCCGGACGCCCGCGCGGTCCAGGCCGACGGCGCGCAGGACGCCGATCTCGCGGGTGCGTTCGGCGACGGACACGGCCAGGGTGTTGACGATGCCGAGCGCGCCGATCAGCGCGCCGACGGCGAGCAGGCCGTACATGACGGCCAGCAGGTCGCCCATGACCCCGGCCGCCTCGCGGACGAGCTGCGCGCGGTCCTGCACCTTCACCAGCGGGCTGTTGCCGACGGCGGTGCGCAGCCGCCGTTCGAGGGCCGGGGAGGAGGTGCCGTCGGCGGTGCGGACGAGGACGCGCTGGACGGAGCCGGGCAGGTAGCTGTTCTGCGCCACCTCGGCGCGTGCGGCGAGCACGTCCCGTGCCGTCGGGTTGTCCCGGTAGACCGCGACGACGGTGTACGGGCGGGCGTCCTGGGCGCGGCCCATGCGGGCGTCGAGGCGGTCGCCCGGGGCGAGGTGGTGTTCGCGGGCGACGGTGGCGGAGACGGCGACCCGGCCCGGACCGAGGTCCGCCAGGGAACCACCGGTCACGTCCGGCCTCAGGACGGCGCCGACGCCGTCGGGGTCGACGCCCGCGACCTCCAGGACCGTGCCGCCGGCCACCAGGGTGGAGTCCGCGACGGCGCTCGCCGTCCGCACGCCCGGGGTGGCGGCGATCCGTCCGACGGCGGCCGGGTCGACGCCGTCCATGGTGGAGCGGGAGCCGACCACGTAGTCGGCGGCGAGCCCGGCGGCGGCCCGGTGGTCGAGGGCCTGCGCGGCGGAGTGCCCGATGGTGGCGAGGCCGGTGACGAGCGCGGTGCTGATCATGAGGGTGGCGGCGGTCGCGGCGGTGCGCCGGGGGTCGCGCAGCGCGTTCTCCCGGGCGAGGCGCCCGGCGACGCCGAGGCGGCCGGTGAGCCTGCCGAACGTCCGGATCACCGGCGCGGCGAGCACCGGCGCGAGCGCGATCAGGCCGCAGACCAGCACGGCGCAGCCGAGCATCGCGCTCTGCAGGTTCGCCTCCGAGGCGTCTTTCGCGCCGCGCAACGGCACCAGCAGGGCCGCGGCGAGCGCGACCAGGACGAGGCCCGCCGCGGCGCGGAGGTGCGACCGGTGTGCGGGCGGCGGCTGTTCGGCCGTGCGCAGCGCCTCGATCGGCGCGACCCTCGCCGCCCGGCGGGACGGCAGCCACGCGGCGAGCACGGTGACGCCCACGCCCACGGCGAGCGCCGCCGTGACGGATCCCGGGCCGATCACGAGGGGGCCGCGCGGCAGCCCGTCGCCGAGGAGGCCGGGCAGCGCGGCGGCGATGCCGAGGCCCAGCGGGAATCCGGCCGCCGACGCGGCGAGCCCGACCACGAGGGCCTCCAGCAGGACGGACCGCGCCACCTGGCGGCGCTGCGCGCCGATCGCCCGCAGGAGCGCGATCTCGCGGGTGCGCCGGGCGACGAGCATGGTGAAGGTGTTGACGATGAGGAACGAGGCGATGAAGAGCGAGACGCCGGCGAAGAGCAGCGGCAGCTTCTCGTAGCCGCGGGTGAGGGTGTCGACGAGGATCGTCTGCTGGGCGGCCCGGGCGGCGCCGGTGGTGGCCTCGGCCCGGTCGGCGGGGAGCACGGCGGCGACCTCGCGGGCGAGGTCGGCCGGGTCTGTGCCGGGCGCGGCGGCCAGGTCGATCCCGGTGTAGTGGCCGGGGGTGGCGAACAGCTGCTGGGCCGTCGCCCGGTCGAACAGGACGAGCGTGCCGGCGGCCGTCACCCGGGTGTCGTCGGTGGTGACGATGCCGACGAGGCGTTTGGTCGTGGCCGGCCCGTCGGTGGCGAGGGTGACCGGGTCGCCGATCCGCAGCCGGCCGGCGGCGGCCGTGCCGCGGTCCACGGCGATCTCGTCGCCGCCGCGGGGCGCGCGGCCCTCCACCAGCGGGTAGCGGCTGTCCGTCCCGTCCTTGCCGGGGACGTAGGCGGCGGCCTGGTTCGCCCAGCGGGCGCCGATCCGCAGCGGCGTGCCGTCCGCCGCGTTCAGGACGGCCGAGCCGTCGGCGGACGGCCGGACGGCGGCGACGCCGGGGACGTCGGCCAGCTTCCGCACGAGCGCGTCGTCGAGCACACCGGCCGGCTGGTCGGTGCCGGCGCCGGGCCGGGGCTCCTTGGCCGTGACGGTGAGCGCGACGCCGGCGAAGTTCTTCGAGGCGGCGGCGCGGTGGGCCGCCGCGGTGGAGTCCGCGAACACGAGGGTGCCGGACACGAACGCGACCCCGAGGCAGACCGCGAGCACGGTCATCGCCAGCCGGGCCTTGTGCGCCAGGACGTTGCGCAGGGCTGTTGTCAACATGGGTTTCTTCCTGGGCGGTTGGCGGCGTCAGCGGGCGACGCGCGCGTCGAAGCTCTGCATGACGTCCAGCACGCGGTCGGGCGTGGGGCGCACCATCTCGTCGACCAGCCGGCCGTCGGAGAGGAAGACCGCGCGGTCGGCGAAGGCGGCGGCGACCGGGTCGTGGGTGACCATGACGACCGTCCGGCCCA
Organism: Kitasatospora sp. NPDC048722; assembly: GCF_040650235.1. NCBI lineage: Bacteria > Bacillati > Actinomycetota > Actinomycetes > Kitasatosporales > Streptomycetaceae > Kitasatospora > Kitasatospora sp. NPDC048722. The sequence goes on along the minus strand of NZ_JBEZGX010000074.1, from coordinate 34,886 downwards.
GCTCGCGGACCGAGTCGCGCAGGAAGCCGAGGACCTCCGTCCCGGCGCGGGAGTCGAGGTTGCCGGTCGGCTCGTCCGCGAACACCACGGCGGGCTGCCCGGCCAGCGCGCGGGCGACCGCCACCCGCTGCTGCTGCCCGCCGGACAGCTGGGCGGGCCGGTGGCCGAGCCGCTCGGCGAGGCCGACCATGGCGACCACCCGGTCCAGCCAGCGCTGGTCGGGGCCGCGCCCGGCGATGGCCAGCGGCAGCGTGATGTTCTCCAGCGCGGTGAGCGTCGGCAGGAGGTTGAACGCCTGGAATACGAAGCCGATCCGGTCCCGGCGCAGCCGGGTGAGCTGCCGGTCGTCGAGCGTGCCGAGCTCGGTGGTGCCGATGCGCACCGAGCCGGAGGTGGGGGTGTCGAGCCCGGCGGCGCAGTGCATCAGGGTGGACTTGCCGCAGCCGGACGGGCCCATGATGGCGGTGAACTCGCCCTCCCGGAAGCCGATGCTGACGCCGTCGAGGGCGGTGACCCGGGTGTCTCCGGAGCCGTAGACCTTGGTCAGGCCGGTGGTGGCGGCGGCGATGCCGGGCGCGTGGTGCAGGGCGAGCGGATCGGGTGTCACGGGGGCTCCTCTTCGGTGCGGGGACGTGCACTTCAGAGGGTGTCGGGGGAACGTATCGGAGCCCTGGGCAGCCGTGTATCAACGGCCGCTCCGGTGTGCAGCGGTTCCGTGTAACGCGTCAGTCGGGCGGCAGGCGAAGGGTGGCGAGGGCGCCGCCGTCCGGGGCGTTGTCCAGGCGCAGGTCGGCGCCGAGGAGCCGGGCCTGGCCGAGGGCGATGGTCAGGCCGAGGCCGTGGCCGGTGCCGCGTTCGCGGGCGCCGGTGTGGAAGCGGCGCGGGCCGTGGAGCAGCAGGTCGGGCGGGTAGCCGGGGCCGTGGTCGCGCACGGCCACCGTCCGGCCCTCGACGCGGACGTGCACGGGCGTGGTGCCGTGGCGGTGGGCGTTGACGACGAGGTTGCCGACGATGCGCTCCAGTCGGCGCGGGTCGGTCTCCACCCGGAACTCCCGGTCCGCCACGGTGACTTCGGCGTCCAGACCGGTGCGCGCCACCGCCTCCGCGACGACTGCGCCGAGCGGCACCGGGGCGCGGACGGGGCGTTCGGCGCCCGCGTCGAGGCGGGAGATCTCCAGGAGGTCCTCGACCAGGCCGCGCAGGTCGCGCACGCGGGCGCGCAGCAGGTCCTCGGTGTCGCCGGGCGGCAGGAGGTCGACGGCGGCGAGCAGGCCGCCCACCGGGGTGCGCAGCTCGTGGGCCACGTCGGCGGTGAACTGCCGTTCGGCGCGCAGGCGTTGGCCGAGGCTGTCGGCCATGAGGTCGACTGCGGCGGCGATGTCGGCCACCTCGTCGCGGCCGCCGCCCGGGCCGGTGCGGGCGTCGAGGTCCCCGGCGGTGATGCGGCCCGCGGTCTCGGAGACGCGGCGCAGCCGGCGGCCGAGCAGCCCGGCGCCGTAGACCGCGACGGGCACGGCGGCGCCGAGGGCGACCAGCGAGGCGACCGCGACGGTCGCGTCGAGGCGGCTCAGGGTGTGGAGGTCGGGGCTCATGTTGACCCGGACGGCGAGCACCGGGCTGCCGGGACCGGCGGTGCGCTGGGCGCCCCAGACGCTCGGGCCGAGGTTGCCCTGGACGCTCCCGTCGTGGGCCGTGTGCCGCTCGCCGTCGGCCGGGTCGCGCAGTGCGGCGGGCAGGCCGGCCGGGTCGAGCTCGGCGCCGTCCGCGAGCGCGCCGGTGCGGCGGTAGACGTCCATGGCGGAGTAGACGGTGTTGAAGGCCTGCGCGTCGGCGCGGTCGCGGATGTCCTGCGCCGTCCACACGTGCACCAGCACGCCGACGGCCACCGCGACCAGGCAGGCGGTGAGGGCGGCCAGCGCGGCGATCTTCCACCGCAGGGACGTGCGGCGCGGACGCCCGGGCGATCGCACCGGGCTCAGCGCCTGAGCTTGTAGCCGAAGCCCCGGACCGTCTCGATCCGGTCCCGCCCCAGCTTGCGGCGCAGCCGCTGGACGCACAGGTCGACGACCCGGCTGTCGCCGTCCCAGCCGTAGTCCCACACGTCGCGCAGCAGGGTGTGCCGCTCCAGCACGACGCCCGGCCGGGCGGCGAACTCCAGGAGCACCTTCAGCTCCGTCGGCGTCAGCGCGACGGGCTCCCCGGCGACGGACACGACCAAACCGGCGGTGTCGATGGCGAGGTCCCCGAAGGCGAGCACCTCGCCTTCCGGCTCGGCCGGCTCCGGCTCCGGGCCCGGCGCCGGCGCGTAGGTCGCCCGTCGCAGCAGCGAGCGGATGCGCGCGACCAGTACGAACGTGTCCACGGGTTTGACCACGTAGTCGTCCGCGCCGGCCTCCAGTCCCGCGACGACGTCGAGCCCGTCCCCCCGGGCGGACATCATCAGCACGGGCACCAGGCTCGTCTCCCGCACCCTGCGGCACAGCCCGATCCCGTCCAGGCCGGGCAGCATGACGTCCAGGATCAGCAGGTCGAACTGCCGCTCACGGAACAGCTCCAGCCCGGTGAGCCCGTCCGCCGCGGCCGTCATCCCGTACCCGTACCGCTCCAGCGCGACGGTGAACGCCCGCCGCATCAACGCGTCGTCCTCGACCAGCAACACACGGACCGGACGGACGTCGGACACGGGACGGACGCCTCCTCTGCGGACGGTCGGCGGGGTGGGGGCAGGAACGTGAAAGGGACGATACCGCAGACATCGGACACCCCCGCCGCACCGAGGACCTCGACGCCGGATCAAGCGCCCGTCGATACACGACGGATACAAAGGCCCTCATGCCATTGCCGATTGACAAATCGCACTTTACTGAACCTTGAATATCCACTACGCTCCCCGGGCCGACCCCCCGGACCCGCATGCAGGAGGCGCACCGCCCCGTGAGAGTTCCCCGCCTCGACGGTGCCAGGCTCGCCGTCGTCACGGCCCGTGCCGCCCTCGCCGCCGAGGTCCTGCTGAGTCTCTGGATCGCGTACGCGGCGTGGACCATGCGCAGTGTGGCCTACCTGGACGACGACGGGACCGGTTTCTCCCGCTACGGCGTCGCGGTCTTCCCTGCGCTGGGCCTGTTGTGGGCGGCGCTCTGCGCGTGGGGCGCCGTCGCGTCCGTGCGGCGGTCGCGCTCCGGGGACCGCGGTGTGGTGTTCGGCCTGACCGTCGTCGCGGTGGCGCACTTCCTGGGCGGAATCTGGAGTGCCGTCTGCGGGGGCTGGCACCTGGGCGGGGGGCTGTTCCTCCTCTCCGTCCTCTACACGACCGCCGCCAACCCGGCCCGTCCGCACCGGGAGCCCGGCCTGTCGGGCGGCTGACGGGCCGGGGGCACGGCGAACGGGCGGATGCCACCCGTGGGTGGCATCCGCCCGTTCGCGGGTCAGGAGGCGGCCTGGACGCCCTGGAGCGCGGTGACCAGGCTGTCCACGTCCTGGACGGTGTTGTAGAGGGCCAGCGACGCGCGGACCGCGCTCTGGACGCCGTAGGCGGCGAGGGCGGGCTGGGCGCAGTGGTGGCCGGCGCGGACGGCGATGCCCTGCCGGTCGAGCCGGGCGGCGACGGCCATCGGGTCGGCGCCGGCGAGGAGGAAGGTCAGCACGCCGATCTTCCCCGGGGCGTTGCCGATCAGCCGGAGCCCGGGCACGGTGGCCAGCGCGTCCGTGGCGTACGCGGTGAGCTGTTCCTCGTGCGCGGTGGCGGCCTGGCGGTCGAGGCCGGACAGGTAGCGCAGCGCGGCCCGCAGTCCGGCGACGCCGGCGATGTGGCCGGTGCCGGCCTCCAGGCGGTGCGGGACGGGGGCGTAGGTCGTCTCGTCGAAGGAGACCGAGTCGATCATGTTGCCGCCACCCTGCCACGGGGGCATGGCCTCCAGCACGTCGCGCTTGCCGTAGAGGACGCCGATGCCGGTCGGGGCGAAGATCTTGTGCCCGGAGAAGGCGTAGAAGTCGGCGTCCAGCGCCTTGACGTCGACCGGGAAGTGGCTGACCGCCTGGGCGCCGTCGATCAGCACCCGGGCGCCGTACCGGTGCGCGAGCGCCGTCATCTCGCCGACCGGCGGGACGGTACCCAGCACGTTGGACGCGTGGGTGAGCGCCACCAGCTTGGTGCGGAAGCTCAGCAGGTCCCGGTAGGCGTCCTGGTCGAGCCGCCCGTCGGGGAGCAGCGGGATCGGCACGACCCGGGCCCGCCGCTCCCTGGCGATCAGCTGCCAGGGCACGAGGTTGGAGTGGTGCTCGGCGGCGGAGACGAGGATCTCGTCGCCGACGCCGAGGTTGGCCCGGCCCCAGCTCTGCGCCACGAGGTTGACGGCCTCGGTGGTGCCGCGGACGAAGACGATCTCGTCCGGGTCCGGGGTGCCGAGCAGTTCGGCGGCCTCGGCGCGGCCCTCCTCGTAGATCTGGGTGGCCTGTTTGGCGAGGGTGTGGGCGCCGCGGTGGACGTTGGAGGTGCTCGTCGCGTAGTGCTCGCCGACGGCCTCGACGACCTGGCGGGGCTTGAGGGTGGTGGCCCCGTTGTCCAGCCAGACGAGCGGGTGGCCGTTCACCTCCCGGTGCAGCTGCGGGAACTCGCGGCGGACGGCCTCGACGTCGAACGCGCCGGCGGGCGCGGCCGGAGCCGAAGGGGTCTGCGGGGTCTGCGGGGCCTGCGGGGTCTGCGGGGCCTGCGGGATCTGCAGGCCCGAAGGGGCCGCCTGGGGCGGCAGCCAGTAGAACGGGGTGGCGGCCATGTCGGTCCCGTAGCGGGGCCGTTGGGCCACTCCGTGGATCCCGGAGCCGCGCCCGAATCCGTCAGGAGTAGTCATGGTAGTTGGACACCTCGACGTTCTGGAGCACCGCGACCGCGTCGTCCACCAGGGCGGCGGTGGAGAAGTAACTGGTCACCAGGTACGAGGTGATGGCCTGCCGGTCGACGCCCATCGCCCGCACCGCGAGGCCCGGCTCGACCTCGTCCGGCACCTTCGCCGGGCGCAGGCCGACGACGCCCTGGCGGTCCTCGCCGACGCGCATCAGCAGGATGTTGGTGGTGCCGGGCGCCGAGTTCGCCGAGCCCTTGAGGTCGAGCTTGTCGGAGGGCAGCAGCGGCACGCCGCGCCAGGTGAGGAACGGGCTGCCGAACAGCTCGACGATCTGCGGCGGCACCCCGCGCCGGGTGCACTCGCGGCCGAACGCGGCGATGGCGCGGGGATGGGCGAGGAAGAACGCGGGCTGCTTCCAGACCCGGGTGAGCAGCTCGTCCATGTCGTCCGGGGTCGGCGCGCCCTTGCGGGTGCGCACGCGCTGGCTCGCGGCGACGTTGTTGAGCAGGCCGTACTCGGCGTTGTTGAGCATCTCCCACTCCTGGCGCTCGCGCAGCGCCTCGACGGTCAACCGCAACTGGGCCTGGACCTGGTCGATGCCGGAGTTGTAGACGTCCGCGACGCGGGTGTGCACGCGCAGGACGGTCTGCGCGATGCTGAGCTCGTACTCGCGCGGGCTGTCCTCGTAGTCCACGAAGGTCTCCGGCAGGTACGGCTCGCCGGCGTGGCCCGACCGGAGCTCGATCGGGTGCTCGCGGTCGGTCGACGGCCGCACGGACGCGGCGGCGAACTCGTCGAGCTGCGCCCGCAACGAGGGCTCCCGGTCGGCGAGTTCGACGAGCGTGCGGCGGTCGACGGAGAGCACGGTGCACGCGCTCACGGCCTTGACCCGGTACGTCGTGTCGGTGCCGTTGGCCCACTCGGCGCCGTCGAAGAAGTCGCCCTCGCCGAGGACGGCCAGCAGGGCGTCCGCGCCGTACTCGTTGGTCGCGCGCTTCTCGGCGCGGCCGAACGCGATGATGTGCAGCTGGTCGGCGGGGGTGCCGGCCTCGACGATCAGCTCGCCGGGCGCGACCTCGCGCTCGACGAAGGCGCTGGCGAGCGCGGCGAGCAGCGGGCTGTCCACCTGGCTGAGGAAGGCCAGTTCACGCAGGTCCTCGGCGACGACCTGGTTGGCGCCGGCGCCGTCGACGTAGGTGCTGATCAGCCCGTCGCCGAGGATGAAGCCACGGCGGCGGTTGACGCGGAAGACCCCGGCCTCCAGGTCCACCCAGGGCAGCGCGCGCAGCAGGTAGCGCGGGGTGATCCCGAGCATCTGCGGCACGGTCTTGGTGGTGGTGGCGAGGTTCCGGGCGGCGGAGGTACTGAGGCTCTGCTGGCTCTGCTGGACGGCCTCGGTGGTCACGTGCGGTCCCCTCCCGTTGATCGGCTGATCCGACGATGCGTCAGATTGTTGCCGCCGATCCGGGTTCGTGTGAGGACGTTTAGGTTCACCGATATGCGGACGCACCAGTACGCAGGGCTACCGTGCCCCGCCAAACTCACTCGAACGGGTGCGTTTGGCCATAAGCACCGCCGATGTGTTCCCAAGCAGCGCTTTGGCCGACCCGAGGAATTGCGGGCCCGGGGCCAGCGGGCCCGGAGTCAGCCGACCCGGTGCGCGGCCTCGGTCAGGACTGCGCCCAGCGGCAGGTCGATCCGGGCCGCGGCCAAGTCGTCGCCGCGGGTCCGCCCCTGGTTGACGATCGCCACCGGGGTGCCCGCACGGGCCGCGTGCCGCACGAAGCGCAGGCCCGACATCACGGTGAGGGAGGAGCCGAGCACGACCAGCGCCTGTCCGGCGTCCACCAGCCCGAAGCAGCGCTCGACCCGGGGCTTCGGCACGCTCTCGCCGAAGAACACGACGTCCGGTTTGAGGACCCCGCCGCACGCCCCGCAGGGGGCGACCCGGAACGCGTCGACCAGCTCCTGCGGCAGCTCGGCATCGCCGTCCGGGCGGACCTCCGCCCCGGCCGCGCGGAAGCCCGGGTTCAGCTCCTCCAGCCGGCCGTCCAGCTCCTCGCGCGCGCTGGTGCGCCCGCACTCCAGGCACACCACCCGGTGCAGTCCGCCGTGCAGCTCGACGGCCGCCCGGGTGCCGGCGGCGCGGTGCAGGCCGTCGACGTTCTGGGTGATCACCGCCGCCACGTGGCCCGAGCGGCGCAGTCGCTCCACCACCCGGTGCCCGGCGTTGGGCTCGGCCCCCGCGATCGTGCGCCAGCCGGTGTGGCTGCGCGCCCAGTACCGGCGGCGGGCCTCCTCGCCGCCGGTGAACTCCTGGTACGTCATCGGCGCGCGACGGCGCCGGCTGCCCGTGGCACCCCGGTAGTCGGGGATGCCGGACTCCGTCGACAGCCCCGCGCCGCTGAGCACCACGACGCCCCGCCCGGCCAGCAGCCGGACCAGCGTCTCCAGGCCTTCGAGGTCGGCCTCCGTGGCGTCGTCGAGCGTCGCGTGCGCACTCACGGAGCAAGAGTAGAACTCACGGACGAGTGACGGCGAGGACGGCCATGTCGTCGTCCCGCGGGCCGCCCGTCCAGGACGCCACGTCTCGCCCCAGGGCGTCCAGCACCTCCCCCGGCCCGGCGAACGGGCCCAGCGGGGCGAGGCCCTTCACCGGGTCGTAGAACCGCCCGGCCCCGTCCCTGGCCTCGGTGACGCCGTCCGTGACCAGCAGCAGCGTGTGCCCGGCCGGGAACGGCCACCGGTCCGGCCCCGAGCGGGCCGGGCCCAGCGCGCCCATGCCGAGCGGCAGGCCGGGGTCGGCCGCGTCCAGGCGCCGTACCCCGCCCGGGCCGCCCAGCAGGTACGGCCCGGGGTGGCCACAGCTCAGGACGTGCACGGTGTCCCGACTGCTCGGGAACTCCGCGAGCAGCGCCGTACTGAACCCCTCCGTCCGCACCTCCTCGTCGCGGTGGGCGCTCTCGCGGGCCAGCGACTGCTCCAGCGCGTCCGCGAGCGCGACCAGGTCCGAGGCGCGGGAGGCGTTCTCCCGGAACGCACCGAGCAGCACCGACACCGTCGCGACCGCCGGCAGACCCTTTCCCCGCACGTCCGCGATGATCAGCCGCACGCCGTACGGGGTCTCCTGGACGGCGTACGCGTCGCCGCCGATCAGCGCCTCCGTCTGGGCCGCCCGGTAGCAGGCGGCCACCGTCAGGTCCCCCGCCCGGTCCGGTGGCGCGGGCAGGACGGCCAGCTGGGCCGCCTCGGCGACGCCGCGCACCGTCGCCAGCCGCCGCCCCTGACGGGCGACGACCCGGTTGATCCAGACGCCCAGCAGCGCGGCGAACACGGTGTTCGTGAGCTCCAGGTAGCCGCCCTCGGTGCCGACCGTGCCGTCGCGGAAGGACAGCGCGACGATGCCCACCACGTTGGCGGCGGCGACGGCGAGCGTGTCCCGCAGCGGCAGCAGCGCGCCCGCCAGGACGGCGGCGGCGGCCACCATCGGGTCGCCCCAGTAGTTCGTCGTGTCGATGGCGTTCCACAACAGGCCGCCGGCGACCAGCAGCCACGGCAGCACGCGCAGGTAGGGCGGCCACGGGCCGTCCCTGGGTGTCATCGGCGCCACCCGCCTTCCTGGCTCCGCTCGCGGGGGCGGTCTCGCTTCCGATCCTAGAAGCTCCGGGGCCCGCGGGGGCGCCCGTGCCCGCGGACCCGCCGCCAGGCGGTGCGCGCCGCTGCGACCGGGTCGAACGCGGCGGGACGCCCCCGCGTGAACGGGTAGCAGGCGAGGCCGATGAGGACGGCGGTGAAGTGGCCGGCGCTGGTGAAGTCGCGGCTGTGCAGCAGGCCGTAGCCGTAGAACACGACCACGCCCGCCGCGTAGACGTACCGCCAGGGGCGGGCGAGGGCGTACGTGAGCACGGCGACGATGCCCGCGAGGGCGTAGCTCACACCGACGTCGAGCGTGTAGACGGCCCGGTGCGGGGCGAGGCCCCGGCTGATCGCCCAGTACAGCACGCCCTCGCTGATGTACGTCGCACCGATGTGCGCGATCAGGACGACCGCGAGCCAGCGCACGGTGCCGAGCCACCGCTCGGCGGGCACGTGGAAGACGTTGTAGAGCACGAGGTAGAACCACCAGCCGCCGCCCTCGATCCACAGGGCGCTGCTGAACAGCACCCTCAGCGGCGCGACCTCCAGGTGGTGCAGGTTGGTCGAGCGCTTCTCCAGGATGTGGTGGGCCACCCTCGGGCTCACCCGGTCGATCACGAGGGTGGTGCCGAGCAGGATCGCCAGCCAGACGAACGTGCCCGGCGCCCTCCGGACGTACGACCAGACGGCCCGGGCCAGCATCGAGGTGCGGCCCGACACGCGGGCGTGGCTCATCGAGGATCCTCTCTCCGTTCGCCCAAGCCTCGCCCAAGCCCATCACACCCCGGCGACGGGACAGGGCCGTCCGGGTGAACCGGAAGCACTGCCGGGAGCGTCGTCCTCCACGTAAGTCCCCGGCTCAGGAGATCGCACCCATGGCAACCATCCGTCCGACCCCCGGCCGAATACGCACCGGCCTGCTCGCCCTCGCGGTGGTCGCCGCGCTCACCGGCGGGCTGCTCTGGTGGCAGCCGTGGCACCACGAGCCGAAGCCGCTCGCGTTCACCACGGCCACCGGCGGCACCGACCGCGCCGGCACCGGCGAGCGCCTGTACCGGTACAAGGTGCGGGTGGAGAACGGGCTGCCGCAGCGCCCCGAACAGTTCGCCGCCGACGTGGACGCCGTCCTCGACAACGTCCGGCAGGGCTGGGCGGCCGGCGGCACCGCCTCCTTCCAACGGGTGGCCGCCGACCCGGTGGACTTCACGGTGTACCTGGCCACCCCGGAGTCCACCGACCGGATCTGCGGCCAGTACGGGCTGGACACCGGCGGCACGGTGAACTGCGCGGCCGGCAAGCAGGTCGTCATCAACGCCAAGCGCTGGACGGACCTCACGCAGTTCTACACCGGGCGCCCCGAGCTCTACCACGCGCTCGCGATCAACCACGAGGTCGGCCACATCCTCGGGAACGGACACGTCGACTGCCCCGGTGCGGGCGCACCCGCACCGGTGATGATGCAGCAGATCAAGGGCATGCACGGCTGCGTGCCGAACGGCTGGCCCTACTCCGACACCGGCACCCTGCTCACCGGCCCGCCCGTCCCGGCGTCCACGGCCTCGCCGGCGCCGTAGGCGCTTCCCACGGGCCTGCGTTTCCCGCGGGCCTGCGCCTCGCAGGGGTCAGCGCCCCGCGCCCACCAGCTCCAGCAGGTGCTCCGCCGCCACCGCGGCACCGTCCGCGCGGACCGTGCCCGCGACGGCGGCGGCCCGGGCGCGCGGCTCCGGGCCGAGGGCCGTCCCGAGCGCGGCGGACAGGGAACCCGCGGTAGGCACCGGGCCGTCGTGCGCCACGCCGATGGCCAGGGCGGCCACGCGGCCGGCCCAGTACGGCTGGTCGACCAGCTGCGGCACCACCACCTGCGGCGTCCCGGCGCGCGCAGCCGCGGTCGTGGTGCGCGCGCCCCCGTGGTGCACGACCGCGGCGACCCTCGGGAACAGTGCCTGCTGGTTCACCTCGCCGACGACGAAGCAGTCCTCGGCGCCGTCGATCGGGGCCAGGTCCGCCCAGCCGCGCGCGACGACGATCCGGCGGCCCTGCGCGCGCACCGCGTCGACGACGTCCTCGGCGATCGTCCCCCTCGACTCCCCCATCGGCATGCTGCCGAAGCCCACGTACACCGGGGGCTCGCCGGACTCCAGGAACGCCACCAGGTCCACCGCGAGCGGGCGGTCGTCCGGCAGGATCCACGCGCCGCTCTGCACGGCGTCGAGGTCGGCCGGCCGCTCCCAGGGCCCGAGCACCGGGTCCGTCGCCAGCCACGGACGGTCGGTGAAGACGTGGGTGCGCACGTCGTCCACCGGGGGCAGGCCGACCGTGGCGCGGTGCTCGTTGACCGGCCCGCCGAACAGCTCGTTCATGACCCCGACGTTCAGCTCCCACAGGACCCGGTTGTCGGTGACGCCCGCCGGGTGCGGGTGGCCGGGGTACGCGAACGGCGGGTGATGCGGGGACGGCAGCATGGTCGGCTGCAACGCCGCGTAGGCGAAGTGGACGCCCAGCTTCTCGGCCGCCGACCGCGCCCCGGCCACGGTCGGGAACAGGCCCGTCGCCACCACCGCGTCGGCACCCCCGGCCGCCGCGGACACCGCGTCGAAGTAGCCCGCGGCCAACCGGGCGGCGCGCTCCTGGAAGCTCCCCGCCATCGGCCGCACACCCGTCACCAGCTCCCGTACCGACGGGCCGGCCGGCACCAGCTCCACACCGACGCCGGCCAGCCGCTCGGCGAACTCCTCGTCCGGCGGCGCGCACACCCGCACCTCGGCGCCGCGCTCGCGCAGCCGCACGGCCAGCGCCGCCATCGGCTCGACGTCTCCGCGCGACCCGTACGTCGACAGCACCACTCGCATCGTCGTGACTCCCCGTTTGCGCAGGTTGAGACCTTGAGGTGGTGATTCTGCGGGGCGGCGGGGGCCTTGCCGCAAGACCCCCGGTGCGCTATAAGTTGAGAGTGCCGGGGAGTGAGCACACCTCCCTGACGTCGACTCAAGTCGCCCGAGGATCCTCGGAGCTGACCGAAAAGCAGAGCCCCGCGGCCGACCGGCAACCCCCCTGGTGTGACACCGGCAACAAGGGTGTTGTCATCAGTGGCAGGACAAGGGGAGGATGGTTGCGGGGCGTAGCAATATCCCACGATCCGTACCGAATTGGCACCGGCCGCTCGGCGTGATCGCCAACGCCCCCACGCAGGTGATGAGTGCACGAAACGGGGGAATCGTGGACTGGACACGTCGACAGGTGTCTCGTGCGGGGCCGCCACTGCCCGGGCGTCCCCGCGCTCACACCTGCCCGCACACGGGCCGGTGAACGGCGCACGACACCGCACGGCCCCAGGCCGGCAACTCCCGGGGACTCCCCCACCCCGCTCCGGCCCAAGCCGACGACCGCATTCACGGCCGCATCCACGGCCGCACCGACGACGCCCTCGGCGGCCGTCCGGCCGGTCACGCCCGTGACCGGTCCCGGCGGTCCCGCCCGCACCCACCGCGGAAGACCGACCCACCCGCGCCACCCAACCTGGAAGGCATCATGCAGGTGCTCATCGTGGAAGGCCAGGAAAGCGTCTCCCGGGAGCTCGCGGCCAGACTGGAGCGGCACGGCTACGACGTCGCGACCGCCCCCAGCGGCGAAGCGGCAATCGAGTCCTGCGACGACACGGACATCATGCTGCTCAACATGGAGCTCCCCGACATCGACGGCCTGGAGGTCTGCCGGCGCATCCGCACCATCAGTGACACCCCCATCGTCGCCTTCACCGACCGGACGGCCGACCTGGACCGGATCCGGGGCCTCCGGGCCGGTGCGGACGACTGCCTCGACAAGCCCTACGAGTTCCACGAGTTGCTCGCCCGGATCGAGGCGATCATGCGCCGCGTCCGCCGGGCGCTCGGCGTGCCGTCCGTCCCGGTGCGGGTGCTGACGATCGGGGACGTCTCCATCGACGGCGCCACCCGCGAGGTGCGCCTGCGCGGGCGGCCGGTCCGGCTCACGCGCAAGGAGTTCGACCTCCTGCACTACCTGGCCCGGCACCCCGGCACGGTGGTCTCGCGCCGCCGCCTGATGAGCGAGATCTGGGACGACACCTCAGCCCACGCGCTCGGCCCGCGCGCCAGCCGCACGCTCGACACCCACGTCAGCTCGCTGCGCGGCAAGCTGGGCCACAGCGGCTGGATCGTCACGGTGCGCGGCGTCGGCTTCCGGATGGGCCACGTCTGCACGAGCCGCGCCCGGCCCGACGCCGAGGCGGGCTGATCCGGCGGCCCGCTCCGGCCACCGGCCCGGCTACCGGCCCACGGCCGGTAGCCGGAGCGGGGCTCAGACCCGGCTGACGAAGGTGAACCCGGCCCCGTCGACCGCGCTGCGGAGTGTCTCCTCGTCCAGCGGCTCGGCCGACGCGACGGTGACGCGGCCCGACGGCGCGTCGGCGACGACGTCGGTGACGCCGGGCAGGGCCGAGAGCCCGGCGCTGACGGTCTTCTCGCAGTGGCCGCAGCTCATGCCGTCGACGGTCAGGACGGTGGTGATGGTGGACATGCGGGTACCTCCGGTATCGGACGCGGTCGGTGGGCGACGCCGACTACGACACCCCAAACCACGCCCGCATCCCAGGGACACGCCGCCCGGATGGCACCATCGAGTGGATCCGGGAACCGATCGCCCCACCCACCCGACAGGGCCCGCACGGCCGCCCGGCCGCGTACGCTCGACAGCGGTTCCGTCCGGCCGACTGCACGGGAGGCGCAGTGGTGATCGCCATCCGGTCCTTCCGTCCCGACGACGCTCCGCGGGTGGCGGAGATCGTGCGGCGCTGCCTGCGGGAGGTGAACAGCCGGGACTACCCGGCGGAGGTCATCGAACGGATGTGCGAGCACTTCACGGCTCGGCGGTTCGTCGAGTTGTCCGCGGACCGGCACATCTTCGTCGCGGAGGACGACGGCGTCGTGGGGACGGTCTCCCGGGACGGCCACAAGGTCTTCAGCATGTTCGTCGATCCGGATTCGGCGGGGCGCGGGATCGGCCGCCTGCTCATGGACCACATCGAGGCGCTGGCGGCGGCCGAGGGGCACGAGCACATGGAGGCCGGTGCCAGCATCACCGCGCACCGGTTCTACCTCCGGCGGGGGTACGCCGACGTCCGGGAGAACGAGTCCGGCTTCGGCCTCACCTACCTCGTCCGCAAGCCCCTGCAACGGTCCGAGGGGTGAAGCCCCGGCCTCACGCCGCCCCGCGCAGGATGTCCTCGCCGTCGCGGCCCCGCAGGGCGAGGGCGGCCGGGAGGACGGCCGCCATGAGGGCGACGGCCGCGCAGGCGGCGGCGAGCGCGCCCATCGTTCCCCAGGGCACGCGTCGGCCAGGCGGACGGGCACCCGCTGCCCGACCGCGGGCGAGCCGGGCCAGGTGCGGCTGAGCACGATCGTGTCCGGGCCGAGGTCGGCCACGGACCCGGCGACGACCGGCAGGCGGTCGACGGCGGCGAGCGCGGCGACCGGGTCGTGGGTCACCATGACGACGGCCCGGCCCGGATCGTCCGCCGTGCTGCGCAGCAGGGCCAGGACTTCGCGCCCGCTCTTCGTGTCGAGCGCGCCGGTGGGTTCGTCGGCCAGCAGGACGGCGGGGCCGGTGATCAGCGCCCGGGCGATGGCGACGCGCTGCTGCTGGCCGCCGGAGAGTTCGCCCGGCCGGTGTCCGGCGCGGTCGGCGAGGCCGACGGCGGCCAGGGCGGCGGTGACCTCGGAGGCGGCGGGGCGGCGTCCGGCCAGCTTGGCGGGGAGCGCCACGTTCTGGGCCGCGGTGAGGGCGGGGAGCAGGTTGAAGGGCTGGAAGACGAAGCCGATCCGCTCCCGGCGCAGCACCGTCAGCTCGTTGTCGCGCAGGCCGCTGAGGACCGTGCCGTCCACCCGCACGTCGCCCGCGTCGATCGGCTCCAGGCCGGCGGCCGACCTCAGCAGGGTCGACTTGCCGGAACCGGACGGGCCCATGACGGCGGTGAAGGTGCCGAAGGGGAAGCCGACACTCACCTCGTCCGGGCCGACGACCGGTTCGGGCCCACGGCGGTAGGTGCGGTGGACCGCTCGGAGTTCGACGGCGAAGTGCGTGGCGTTCATGATCCAAGTCCACCAGCCGGGGCGGACTCGGCTCAATGACCAGGGGTCCGGTCCCGGGGGTGTAGCTGGCTGCACCCCCAGGGACCGGACCGGCCTACGTGTGCGGCACCGGGATCGAGGTCACCAGCTGCTGCTGGAGGTGGCTCGGGTTGGTGCCGTCGTCGTAGGTGGTGACCGAGGTGGTGTAGTCGGTGCTGCCGGCGATGGCGTCGCCGAAGTAGTCGCCGATGAAGGTCGACGAGCCCTCGACCGGGGAGTCGAGCTGCGGGTCGAAGGTGTGGGCGCTCAGACGGGTGTTGTGCCCGATCGGGTCGAGGGCCGGGCCGTAGAACTGGATGCTCGTGTTGACGCAGTAGTTGGCGGCACCGTAGGGCACGACGCCGGGGCTCTTGGCGTTGGCGGTGTCGAGCGCGAGCCCGGCGGCCGTCGCCTCGGGGGTGCCGGCCGACGGGCACGGGAGGCGGCGGTCGTAGAAGGCGACGCTGACGGTGCCGTCGGGGCCCGTCGTCAGGTTGGGCTGGAACTCGTCGACGGGCGCGGCGTTGTCGTTGACGCGGATCGGGGCCGACCAGGTCGCGCCGTCGTCGTAGGAAGCGGTCAGCAGGACGTTGACGACGCCCGTGCCGTAGTCCTCGTACGCCGAGTAGAGCGGGTAGTGGCCGTTCACCGGCCGGGTGCCGAGGGTGAAGGTGTCCTCGATGCCGTCGCGGAACGTCGTGTTGGCGTACGAGCCGGGCGGCGCCGTGATGTTGCTCCGGACGGTCGAGACGGTCGACCAGGTCCGTCCGCCGTCGTGCGAGGCGTCGAGGAAGATCGTGGTGCAGCAGAACCTGTGCGCCGGGTCGGAGTTGGTGAGCGTCGTGTACACGGTGCCGTCGGGGGCGACGTGCGGCAGCAGGTAGGTGGCGCCCTGCGGGGTGGACGGTGGCTCGGGGAGCGCCTGCGGGGCGGACCAGTCGGTGTGGGTCCCGTCCGGGTGGGCGTCGGCGTGGGCGACGTACGGGACGGCGGTCTTGCTGTGGAAGTCCACCCACATCGCGTAAATGCGGTTCGGGTGAGCGCTGTCGGGGTTGGTGTCGACGGCGATCCACTGCTTGTCGGGGCCGTTGCCGATGCTGTCGTACGTCGCGACGTAGTCCGGCCGCCCGTTGTGGGTGGTGAGCCACTGGGTGGCGGTGGTCGCGCCGTGCGGGCGCACGGCGACGGAGATGGCCTGCGACGGCACGGCCGGGTTGGCCTCCTGCGCGGTGCCGGGCTGGAAGTCGTGGGTGCCGTCGGGGTCGTAGGTGAACTGGTAGGGCAGCAGCAGCGAGTAGTAGTTGCCCCACGAGTCGAAGGCGCCGACGGGATCGGTGTTGTCGGTCCAGCCCTCGTAGCCGGGGATGTGGCCCTGGACCGGCCAGGTGCGTCCGCCGTCGCGGGACTCGAAGAAACCCAGCAGGTGGTTGTAACCCTCGGCGCTCACGACCCACTTGGACGCGCCGATGAGGTGGTCGGGGTCGGTCGGGTCGACCCGCAGGTCCGACTCCGAGTGGCCCTTGACGAGCATCGGCGTGGCCGCCGGGTAGCCCGGGTTGCTGCCGGCCTGGGTGGCGTACGGCCCGGCGGCTCCGGTGTCCTCGCCGGTGGTGGCGCCCGAGGCCGGGCAGGGCGTCATGCCGCTGTAGGCCCCGGCGGGGCCGCTGTTCACTGTGTACGGCACCTCGGGGCGGTAGCAGCTCGTCCGCGCGGCGGTGGCGAGGACGTTGGTCACCCGGGCCGCGGCCTGGCTCGCCGCGTAGGCGGCGTCGGTCTGGGTGCCCTGCGGGAGGGCGGGGGCCGACGCTGCCGAGGAGGAGAAGGGAGAGAGCAGCGACAGCCCCAGCAGGGCCGGGCCGAGCAGAAGGGCGAGCCTTCTCCGATTCCGACTGCGGATACGGGTACGCAAAGGGAGGGCCTCCTACGGTCTGGGGTGAACCTGGGGCACTGCGTCCGGAAGCGACGGGTCGGCCGGGCCCTGGAACGGCAGCCCGGCGACTCGGCGTGATGACGCTAGGTGGCCGCGGCCACGCCAACAAGGTCGTCCGCGCGAACTTGACGCTCCGTTGACCGTGCACCGGGGCTCCCTTTCCCCGGGCGGCGGTCCATGACCGAGGGCGAACGTCGAGGCGGGGGCGGCCGGTTGGCCCTGGAGCGTGACCGGCCGTCCGGCCGGTACGGACCAAGGGCGCCCCCGCGCGGTGGTGGTGACGGTCAGTGGCCGCCGCGCGGGCGCTCGCAGTCGACGCTGCCCTCGGGGCAACCGGCGAACGCCTCCGCCGTGGTGGCGGCCGCGCCCATCGTGCCCTCCAGGCACAGGGAGGGGCCGGCGGCGATGAGGAAGCCGACCCCGGTCGGGCCGTTCCGGTACGTCCGCACCTTCGCGCACCCGAGCCCGGTGAGCGTGGTGTGGGCCGCCTCGGGGGCGAAGTCACCGCGCTTGCGCTGCGGTTCGAGCGCTCCCTGGATCCGCTTGACGGCCGCCAGCCCGTCGCAGCGGGCCGGCCGGGATCAGCGACCTACGACAGCGGCCTCCACCAGGACAACTGCCTGGTGGAGGCCGGTTCACGAATGCCTTCGAACCTTACTCACGCTCCCGCGCGACAGGTTCGATCACGCGCGCCGTCGGCTGAACCGCACGGCCGCCGCGCCGGCCGCGAGGAAAGCGGCGGAGAGACCGAGGAGGACCCGCGTCTCCGGAGCACCCGTATGGGCCAGCTCGCCGTGGTGGTGTCCGGCGGCGTGCTCCTCGCCCCCTCCGTGGTGGCCGGACACCACCTCGTGCCCGTGCCCGCCGTGGTGGGCCGGCTTGTGCGGCGGCCGCGACCCCGCCTCCTCCGCAACCAACTTGATCTTGTTCAGGTTGTGCGCGGACTGCTGGTTGGTCTGGCTCTGCTGGTTGGAGAGGTTGTTGGCCTGCGAGGCCGACTGGTTGTTGAGGGCCGTGTTCTGAGCGCTGTTCTGCGCGGAGTTGTTCGAGTTGCTGGCGGCGCTGTTGTTGGCACTGTTGTTCAGGTTGTTGGCCACGGTGTTCTGCACGATGACGGTCACGTCGACGTGCTGGTCCTGCCCCTGGTCCTGCTGGGTGTGCTGGTCCTGCTGGGTGTGCTGGTCTTGTGCCTGGTTCTGGCCCTGGTTCTGGCTCTGCTGGCCGTTCTGGCCCTGGCCCTGCTCCGAGCCACCGTGTTCGCCGTGGCCCCCGTGCTCCCCATGCTCGCCGTGCTCGCCGTGCTCGCCGTGCTCGCCGTGCTCGCCGTGTTCGCCGTGTTCGCCGTGCTCCCCGTGGCCCCCGTGCTCCCCGTGCTCCCCGTGCTCGCCGTGTTCGCCGTGCTCCCCGTGCTCCCCGTGCTCGCCGTGCTCGCCGTGCTCGCCGTGCTCGCCATGTTCGCCGGGAACACTGGGAACACCGGGCAGGCAGACGCACTCGCCGGGGCCGTGCCCCGGGATGTGGCCGTGCGACTCGTGGCCGGGTACGTGATCGCAGTGCTCGCCGCCGTCGGCCGAGGCGCCCTCGGGAAGCGCTGATTCCGGCGCCTGCTCCATCGGCCGGCCCTGGTCGATGGGCCCGAGGGCATCGTCCGGCGGCACCGAACCCGGCTCCCGGCCATCGACCGGGAGCCCCTCGAGCTCGGTGCCGCCGTCGGTTCGGTGCGCCGGGCGGGCGGCCTGCGTCGGCTGGAGACCGCCGCGACCGGTGGAGACCCAGTCACCGTCCGGCGAGACGCCGTCCTCCTCGGCGAGCCGCAGAAGGCTGTCGACCCACTCGCCCTGAACCTCCGGCGAGTCAAAGGCCACACTGTGGTCGCTGATGGGCGAGGCATGGGCCACCCCACCGGCGCCCCACACGAGGGCGGCCGACGTCAGGCCCGACAGGACCAGGGTGGTGATTCGAGTTCGCATGGCGCTCCTGGATGATCCGCAAAACGGATCTTCTGAATACGCGCGACTACCACCCGGCTGCGGCGCGCGTCGCCGCGAGTTAACCGGCCCGGCCCAATGAATTAGTGAGTACGGGCGAATGCCGCCCCCCGTGAGCCGTCCCCCCGCCCACGCCGCTGCTCCACAACCACACCCGCATCCCGACCGCACGCCGTGACCACTCGGCCACCTTCGGCGACATGCAGGGTTCGTGGTTTGCGGTGAACATCCCTTCCATGAGGATCTCACTCCCGGCAGCGGCCCTTGCGTGCTGCACCACCACCGCCCTGCTCATCCATCCCGCGGTCGCCGCCGCGGACAACCCGGTTGCGCCTGCGCAGCGCACCTCCGCCGGAGGCGGCTCCGTCACCTCGGTGGCCCTCACTCCCGGCGGAAGAGTCGCACCCCGGGTCACTCGCGCGTTCGAACTCCTCGGCGTGGTCTGGGACGGCTCCCCGAGCGCCCTCGCCGGAGGCTCCGTGCGGGTCCGCACCCGCGACGCCGTCACCGGCCGCTGGAGCGACTGGCACACGCTGGAGGCCGATGCCGTGGACGGCCCCGACGCCACCCCGCACGGTGCCACCGCCCCGCTCTGGGCCGGACGCAGCAACGGCGTCGCGGTCGACGTGCGCCCCGGTCCGGCCGGCCTCCCGCGCGGGCTGCGGGTCGAACTGGTCGACCCCGGCCAGGGAGCGGCCCCCGTCGACGCCCAGACCCTTCCCGAGCGCCCGGCAGGACCCGCCGTCCCCGCCGCGCCGCGCCCCGGCATCGTCACCCGGGCGGGATGGGGCGCGGACGAGTCCATCCGCGAACAGGGCTTCGTGTACACCGGCGCGGTCCGGGTGACCTTCGTCCACCACACCGCGACCGCCACCGACTACGCGTGCGACGACGCCCCGCGGGTGATCCGGTCGATCTACCAGTACCACGTGCAGAGCAACGGCTGGCGGGACATCGGCTACAACTTCCTGGTCGACCGCTGCGGCACCGTCTACGAGGGCCGCGCGGGCGGCGTCGACCAGCCCGTTCTCGGCGCCCACACCCTCGGCTTCAACACCAACTCCTCCGGAATCGCCGCCATCGGCACCTACAGCTCCGACTCTCCCCCGCAGGAGCTGCAGGACGGCCTCGCGAAGATCTCCGCGTGGAAGCTCGGCCTCACCGGCCGGACGGCCGACGGGACTTACCAGCTCACCTCCGGCTCCGACGCCAGCCGCTACCCCAAGGGCACCGTCGTCGACTTCGACGCCGTCTCCGGCCACCGCGACGGCGTCGCCACCGAATGCCCGGGCGACGCCCTCTACGCCAGGCTCCCCGCCATCCGCGGCACGGCGGCCGGCCTCCAGGGGTAGCTCCGTCGCCCCGACCGCCGCGTCGGTGTCACGTCCGACATCGCCGGAGACCGCGCCAGGGTCCGCCCCGCAACGAACGGCTCCTGGCACAAGAGCGGAATGAACTGTGGCTGCCAGTCGTCCCGCCCCTCGGTCAGACCGGCCCACGGCCTCGGCCCCGAGGCCTGGCGAGCGTTCATCACCGGCATCCAGGCCGGCGGCTTCCCCGCCGCTCCCTGAACTCCGAGGCCGCCCCGCGAGAATCGCGGGGCGGCCTCCCCCGAGCTCACAGGGGCGGGATCAGATCGCTCTCGCTGATGGTGTACGTCAGCGCGGGGTAGACGAAGTCCGTCTCCTGGTTCTCACGGCGCCGTAGCCGGTAGAACTCGCGCTGCTGCTCGTCGTCGGCTGCCAAGAGGCGCACGCCCTGCGGAAGGTACGCATGTCCGTCGCGGAACCGGACCAAGGTCTTCGACGTTCGGAAGGTCACTCCCAGCCATTGGTTGTCCACCGCCTCGCCGGGCGCATCCAGGACGATCTTGTGCCTGAGCCGCCGATTCGCGTCGACGGAGAACACGACGACGCTGTTGTGGGCGAGGGGGATCTCGAACTCCTCGCCACCGCCCTTGGATTCGAGGATCAGCTTCCTCTGCGAACCCACCTCGGGATGCTGGTAGCAGGAGAAGACGGCGATGGACGAGTCCTCGGCCAGATCGAGGGCCTGGTCGCAATGGCCGCCCATCTTCCGGTAGGCGCTCGTGTAGTGCTCGATGAGAGCGTTGTTGAAGCCGACCGGAAGCCCCGCCCGTTCCCGAATCCGTTGCGCCAGCCGCTCGTGCACCGCCCGGAAGCGCTGCGCCGGGCTGCCGTACCGGGTGGTCGTCCGCACGAGAGGTACACCCCCCGTCTCGTCGACCCTGGCAAGAACCGCTCCTCGCCGGCCTCTTCCCAGGTCTTCCCAACGAGCCGACGCGGACAGGTCCGCGAAGAGGTTCCCCTCGGTCGACAGGGCGAACGTGAGGACCTCGTCCGAGATCCTAGATTCGGGGAGCAAGGTAGTCCCCCGTGTTCATGCTGAAGCGGAACCGGTCGCCGTAGTCGATGAAGGACGAGGTCCTGTTCTCCTCCGCGTACAGCCTGCGCAGCTCGTCCATGCCCTCCGGCGTGGCCGGCCCGAGCTTCACGAGGTCCCCCGCCACCTTGAGGAACGTGTCCCCGTTCTTGTGAACGGCTTCGGCGCTCGAACAGCGCACGACGTATCCCAGCCGGGTCGGGAGCAGCTCGGCACCCAAGGCCGAGGGCCGGATCTCATGCGTGTACAGGCGATTGGTGGACAGCGGCATGAAGAACACGGAGCCGGGATGGAGGGTCACCGTGAACTGCGGGGGAAGCGCGACCCCGTCGCGATCTTCAGCCGGCCCCTTCAGACGGAAGTGAAGCCTGGTCAGCCCGCTGACACCCTTCACCCCGTAGTCGAAGGCGTCCTCGGCCAGGGGCTGCAGGTTGTCGAGCCCGTCGTAGAAGGTGCAGAAGGCCATGATGCCGTTGGCGGGCATGTCCTTGGTCTTGTCCGCATGGGACGAGATCCTGGCCTTGGACTGCTTGCGCTCGGCCGTGGCGAGGGTGTTGTGGTAGATCTGGGCGAGGACGTGGTTGAGCGGCGCCTGGTCCCGGAAGACGGTGGCGGCCTCGCGGTTCAGCGCCTCGACGATGCGCGTGTCGGTCGGGCCGAAACCCTCGGTCGGCCCCGAGAGGTTCGTGGAGCACCGGAGCAGGCGGAAATGCAGGTCGTCGCCGTCCCGTGTGACGGGCGTCAGGTAGATTCCGCTGCGATGGGCCGATCCGGGTTTGGTGGACTCCGTCAGGGACTGGAACTCGTGCTCCGCGCTGATCCGCCCGAACTGATCCCCGTCGAGTTCGAAGAAGCGGCGGTAGTACACGCCGACGCCGTGGACACGGACGGGAACCCGCCCGAGGCCGACGAGCACCCATGGTTCGTCGACGTCCTCGCGGTAACCGTGTGACAGCTCCCGGACGACGAAGACCCGCGCAGCCGGAGACAGTTGGTGTTCACTGATCCCGGATATGTCACCACACAGGTAGACGGTCCTCTGTGCGAGGTCGGGCGATCCGGAAGCAAGCTCCTCCGGTGTGATCACGGACCCGAAGAAGTCCCGAACCGCGTCGTCATCGTGCAACGTCGAAGGAGCAACCAGGATGTTGCCCGCATCCTCGATGCACGCCTCCGTTGGCCCCGTTGTGTACATCAGCGGTACCTGCCACCTGCAGATCTCGGCGAATGGATCAAATGGATCTCGATGCTCTCACGGGGCCTCGACGCCGGGCAACGGGAATGGCCCCCGGCCCGGTGGTGGCCGGGCCGGGGGCTGGGAAGGGACGGGGTGGGTCAGCCGACCGGGCTGAGGGTCCAGCGCTGGTTGGCGTGGTAGTCCGAGTACCACTGGATCACCGGGGTGCCGTCGGCCCGGTTCGCGCCGTAGACGTCGAGGATCAGACCGCTGTTCCAGTTGGGGATGGCGATGGTGTTGCTCCCGACGATGTTGATCTGACCCCAGCGCTGGTTGTCGCCCTGGTTGCAGGTCCACTGGTCGATGGCCGTGCCCGCGTTGCGGCTCCAGGCCGGCACCTCAAGGCACTTGCCGCTGTGGACGTTGAACGCGTAGCCGTTGGTGATGTTCCACTGCTGGCTGTCGTCACCGTTGCAGGCCGCCTCGACGACGGGCGCGCCGTCGTCGGTGCGGTCGTCCGCGACGGTCAGGCACTTGCCGCTGAAGTCGGCCTGGATCTGCACGGTCGAGTCGGCCGCCAGCGGAGTGAACTTCGGCCAGGGGTTGTTCGCTGCCGAGGCCGGGGCGGCGGTGAGCAGGCCGACGCCCAGGCCGAGGGCGAGGACGGCGGCAGCGGAGCGGATGGACATGGTTCCCCCTATGGATCCATACGTAACTGGTGTGGAGTGAGCGGCGTTTGGGTCCCCCCTGCCTCTCACTTCCACAGACGTGTGGGCTCCACGGAGGTTGCAGGTCGTCAGAAACCCTTTTTGGGGATTCGGTTGTCAGCCCACGGCGCTCAGGATCGGCGCCCAGGTCGCACCGGTGAGTGCCGCCACCGCCTGCTGCTCGGTGAGCGGGGGTTCGGCGCGGGTCGACAGGTCGCCGCCGGTGCTGTTCCACTGCACCAACTGGAGCTGCGCGCCGGTGGACTTCAGGGTCACCGTCACCGTCCAGCGGCGGGCGGTGTCGGCACCCGCCGGGTGCTTCGCCGCGGTCCGCTCCGACATCACCAGGGCCCCGCCGGGGATCTCGGCGCTGCTCGGCAGTTCGCGCAGCGTGCAGGTGTCCCCCGCGGCGCGGGCGGGCGTCCGCTCGCAGCTCAGCCCGTCGCCGTCCTTGAGGGGCAGCTTGAGCCGTACGGCCGAGACGCCGACCACGGCGGCGCCGTGACCGTCGTCGAGGACCAGTTCTCCGTTCGCGACGTACCCGCTGGACGGGTCCGAGGGGTTGTTGCTCTGTCCGGTCACCTGGCTGTACCGGCCCCCGGGGAACATCGCCTCCAACGCGTCGGTCATCTGGGTGCCGGTGATCGCGGAGCGGGGCATCGCCAGCGCCACCGACTCCATGTCGGATCCCGCGGAGTGCGTCCTGGCGAGCACGCCGGGGAGCACCGCGCCGGCTGCGGCGATCACGGCGCAGGCGCCCACCCCGGCGACGATGCCGGCACTGCGCCGGCGCCGACGGCTCCGTCCACGTTCGACGGCTCCGCTCAGGAGCGCGGCGAGGTCGGGCTCGACGGAGTCGGTCGTGCGGTCCAGGGCATGGGCGAGGTCGGTTTCGAACGGCATGCTGGCGTCACCTTTTCGGTCGCTGATGGAGGGTTTGCGCTGGTCCTGGCCTGCGTGCACCCGCGCTCAGTGCGGCACCAGGTCGGACAGGCTGTCGCCGAGCAGTGCCCGAACCCTGCCGAGTGCCCGCGTGCCCTGGGAGCGGACCGCGCTGCTGCTCAGCTTGAGCATGTGGGCGGTCTCCTCGATGCTGCGGTCCTCCCAGTAGCGCAGCAGCAGCACCGCCCGGTCGCGGGGCGGCAGCCGGCCGAGCGCGTCCAGCAGGGTGAGCCGCAGCGCGGTGTCCGGGCCGGCCTCGGCGCTGTCGGGCAGGCTCCCCGTGGGGCGCTCGGCGCTGCTCCGCCGTCGCCGCAGGCTGAGGAAGGTGCGGACCAGGACCGTCTGGGCGTACGCCGCCGGTTCGTCCGCGCGCGCCACCCGCTTCCAGTGCACGTACACCCGGCCGAGGGTCTCCTGGACCAGGTCCTCGGCCAGGTGTGCGTCCCCGGCCGCGAGGACGTACGCCGAGCGGTACAGCGCCCTCGCCCTCGCGGCCACGAACTCCAGGTACTCGTCCTCCTGTGCTGATTTCACTCGGTCCCCGCCTGTTCCCTTGTTCCGTGTTCCCCGTGCACACCCCTCCTGACTACGCGGCGCGCCGGAATGTCGCGGGCGGGTCCCCTCTTTCTTTCCCCGCGGCCGCGGCTCGGTGCTGCGGCGGCGTCGGGTACAGGCGGGCCGGCGGGTTAAAAACCTCGGACGGCCTGCAGCCAGGGCCGCAGGCTCGCCCCCTCGGGCTCGACCCGCGCGCGCAGCCGCCAGGCGTCCAGGAAGGTCAGCGAGGCCACGGCCTCGGCGACGGCCCAGCCCGCGGTCATCCGCAGGGCGTGCCGGTGCACGCGCGGGCCGGACGAGGAAGGTGCCCCAACTCCCGTACTGACAAACGGAGTTCGTCACAGAGAGGGCGGCAGACCCCCGGGCAGGTGGTGGGCGTAGCTCAGTCGGCTGTCGGCCCAGGCGACGCGGGCGTCGATCAGGCGGGTGAGCTTGTGGCCGGCCGGGGTGAAGCCGCGCCCGCGCCAGAAGGAATCGCTCACCGGGTTCGCGGACGACCAGCCGGCGGAGACGTTCGCGAAGCCGCAGCGGGCGGCCCAGTCGGACACTCCGGCCAGGAGAGCCGTGCCCAGGCCCCTGGACCGGGCGGACGCCGCGACCGAGGCGATGCCGATCACCGCCGTGGAACGGTGCCGCCGGTCCGGTTCCGCCTGCATCATGCCGACGACCCGCCCGTGCTCCTCGGCGACGAGCAGCAGTTGCCGGTCGTCGCCGAGGGCGGCCTGGAAGCCGTCCCGGACGGCCGGGACGTCGAGGAGTGCCGGTCGGAGGATCGGCGAGGTGGCGTGGAACTGCTGGAGCTCAACGGTGAGTTCGAGGAGTCTGCGGAGGTCCGCCGGCCCGGCCTCGCGCAGCCGGACGTCCTGTTCGGTGGACACGACGGCGGGCCGCAGGCCCTTGATCTGGTCGATGCCGAAGCCGAGTTCGAACAGGGCCGTGGTGACCTCCCCGTCGACGGCCGAGACCGCGATCGTGTGCTCGAACCGTCCCACGGCGGCGAGTCGACCGGCCAGGGCCGCGTAGAGCCGGCGGTAGGCCTCGCGCTTCCGGCCGTCGACGGCGGCGTGTTGCTGGAGCCGGACCGACGCCTGCCGGGGTCCGGGGACGCCGTCGACCGAGGCTGCCAGGAATCCGACGAGCTCGCCGCCGTCGACGGCGGCCACGGCGGGGCCCGTGCCCTGCCACGCCGCCACGAGACGACGGGCCGCGGCCGGGTCGGCGAGGTCCAGCCCGCCGTCCGGATGGCCCTCGGCGAGCAGCGCCGCCGCCGGCTCCACGAACCGCCCCTCGAACGGGACGACGTTCAGGCCCATCCGCTCCCCCTCGGCCGTCGTACGGTCGTCACGTCCCTGCCATCCTCTCACCCGCTGCCGTCGCCGACCGGCGGCCGAGCCACCACGAGCCGAGGACCACGGGCAGCGCGGCCTCCGGCGCGCAGAGCGGCGGCCACCGCGTCGCCGTGGCCGCGAGGCACGCGTCGACGGCGTGCCGGGGCCTCCGTGGGTCAAGCGCCGCGCACGCCGTGGCGGGCCGCGTACCCGGGCAGGCCCTCCGGCGTCGTGCCCGCCCAGCCGACGTAGCCGTCCGGGCGGATGAGGAACACGCCCGTGCCGTACGCCTCGTAGGGCGGGATGCGGACGACGGGGACGCCGAGGTCGGGCAGGTCGGCGTCGGTGCCGACGGCGAGCAGGGTCCAGTGGGGGCCGCGGAAGGCGTCGAAGAGGCGGACGCCACCGCGGCGACCGTCCGGGGCGCGGTCGCCGGCCCGCAGGACGTCCTCCGGGAGGCCGGTGCGGGTGTCCTCCGAGAGCGTCGACTCCCGGTATCCGAGGCCGAGCTGCTGGGTCTCTCGGCCCCGGCGGACCTCGCCGCGGTGCACGCGCGTGGAGAGGTCGAGCATCTTCGCCGCGTTGGCGCGGCGCTCCTCCTCGTAGGTGTCGAGCAGCGCCGCCGGGGCGGCGCCGGAGAGCACGGCGGCCAGCTTCCAGCCGAGGTTGTACGCGTCCTGGATGCTGGTGTTCAGGCCCTGCGCGCCGGCCGGCGAGTGCACGTGCGCGGAGTCGCCGGCGAGGAACACGCGCCCGTCGCGGAACCGGTCCGCGAGTCCCGTCCGGGGCCGGAACTCGGATGCCCAGCTCACGCCGACGACATGACCGGCCGTCAGGTGCGAGCGCGCAGCAACGATCCTGCGGATCCCGTCCGGCGTCGCATCCACGACCGTCCCCTCCGGGAACCTCGCGACGAGCTGGAAGTCGTCCGTCCCGGCGAGCGGGCAGAGCGCCAACAGGCCCTCGTCGGAGGGGAAGACGTGCCAGTGGTCGCGGCCCAGGGCGCCCTCGGCGAGGCTGACGTCCGCGACCAGCATCGTCGCCGGGTCGATGTCCTCCCCCGCCATGCCGATGCCGAGCAGCCGGCGGACGGTCGAGCGCCCGCCGTCGGCCGCGACGGCCCACCGGGACCGGACCGGGCCGCCCGACGCGAACGCGGCCGTCACACCGTCCGCGTCCTGCACGAGGCCGACCAGCTCGCGTCCGAAGGCGACGCCGCCGCCCAGCTCGCGCAGCCGCCCGTGCAGGACGCGCTGCGTGCGCCACTGCGGCAGCATCAGCGTCTCCGTGTACGGCTCGGCCTCGGACGGCTCGGTCGGGTCGTACATGCGGCGCTCGCCCTGCGGCTCGCCGTCCTTCCAGAACAGGTTCGCCGGGTAGTGCCCGGCCACCGCGCGGACCTCGGCCAGCACACCGAGGTCGTCCAGCACCTCCAGCGTTCGCGGCTGGAGCCCCTTGCCGCGCGAGCCGGGGAACAGCACCGGGGCGCGCTCGACGAGCAGCGCCCGGACGCCGCGCCGGGCGAGGTCGAGGGCGAGCGCGAGGCCGGTGGGGCCGGCGCCGACGATCAGGACGTCCACGGATTCGGGCAGCGCGGATTCGGGCAGCGCGGACACCGACCACTCTCCTTAACGTTGTTAAACAGCGGGTGTCCGCAGCCTGCCCTTAACGGCGTTAAACTGTCAACCGTGACGCCGCAGAGAACCCCGGGAACCCCGAAGCTCGACCGGAAGCTGGTCGCCGACACCGCACTGAGACTCCTCGACGAGGTGGGCCTCGACGGCCTCACGCTCCGCGCGATCGCCGCCGAACTCGGCGTCAAGGCACCGGCCTTGTACTGGCACTTCAAGGACAAGCAGGCGCTGCTCGACGAGATGGCGACCGAGATGATGCGCCGCATGTCGGCCGGGTCCGCGTGGCCGGCCGGAGGCGACTGGCGCGACGCGTACCGCGTGACGATGCGCGCCCTGCGCGCCGAACTGCTGCGCCACCGCGACGGCGCCAAGGTCTACAGCGGCGCCCGCTTCACCGACACCTCGTACGCGCCCGGCCTGGACGCCGCCCTGCGCCTGCTGGTCGACGCCGGCTTCGCCCCGGCTGCCGCCGCCCGCGCGTGGTACACCGCGTACAGCTACACGATCGGCTACGTGGTCGAGGAACAGGCCATGGGCGCCGACCCGTTCGCCGGCGGCGAGGCGTACGACGTCGACGCGCGCGCCGAACGCCTCGCCGGCCACCCGCTCGCGGCGGAGGCGGGCCGGGTGATGTTCCGGGACTTCGACGAGGGCTTCGAGCTGGGGCTGACCGCCGTCCTCGCCGGGGTCGAGGCGACGCTGCTCACCTGAGCGGCGCCGCCGCCCCCGGCTCCGACCCCGGCCGCCCCCGGCCGCCGCTCAGCCGCGCCGGACCGCGTCGAGGTGCGCCGGCGCGGCGCCGAGCCACCACGTCGGGTCGGCGCTGCCGTCGACGGTGCTGCCGTCACGACGGACGTAGTGCCGCACGTCCCGGCCGGGCGTCGCGAACTCGCCCGCCAGCGCCCGCTCCAGCCACTCGGCGCCGAACCGGAAGACCTCGGCCGCCACGCCGCCGAGCGGGTGGAACTCGTCCTCGTAGACCCGCAGTTCCTTCGGCGCCCGGACCTTCTCGAAGCTCTCCAGCGCCTGCCCGAGGTCGGTCAGCTCGTCGAACTCGCCGATGCCGTACAGCACCGGGCAGGTGATCCTGGCCACCAGGTCGCCGAGGGGCAGCCGGCGGACGAGGTCACGGTCGAAGGCCTCCTCGTCGGTGTACCCGGCCATGTACATGTAGTTGTTCTTGAAGGTCGGCTGGGCGCGCTCGAAGATGGTCGCGAAGTCGCCCGTGACGGCCTCGAACGCGGCGAGCGCGGCCAGCCGGCCGTCGGTGGCGGCGGCGCGCGAGCCCCAGTAGCCGCTCATCGAGATGCCGAACATGCCGATCCGCGCCGCGTCGACCTCCGGCAGCGCGGCCAGGTGGTCGAGGTAACGGCCGATCGCACGCTCGTAGTTGGTGAGGTCGACGGTGAGCCCGCCGGCCCGCGTCTCGCCCTGGCCGGGGCCCTCGATGGACAGTGCGACGATCCCGCGCGAGGTGTAGTAGCGCTCGGCCGCCCAGATGTAGTCCTCCTTGATCATGTCCATCCCCGGACCGAGGATGACGGCCGGCGCGTTCTCGACCGGCCCGGCGGGCAGGTGGAGCAGCGCGTGGATCGCCCCGCCCTCGAAGTCGAGGACGACGCGCCGCACCCGGCCGTCGCGCAGGGCACCCAGGCGCTCGACGCAGTGGTCGGCGCGCGTGCGCATCGCGGCCTTGCGCGGATCGGTCGCATCGAAGATCGAGTACTGGGCGCGGCCCCACATCACCGCGGCCCGCCCGTAGAGGTCGGCGGCGGTCCGGGCGAAGCCGCCGCGCTCGTGGTGCGCGGCACGCTCCTCCGCCTGGGCGGCGACCGTCGCCCAGGCCTTGGGCAGCATCGCACCGCTCCTGACCAGAGCGAAGACCTTCGCGAAGTCGGTGTGGTCGTGGCCGAGCTGCTCCATGGTGCCGACGGCCTCGGGGTGCAGCGCGTCGAAGCCGCCCTGGGCGAGCGCGGCGTCGAGGGCCCAGCTCTGGCCGGTGGAACGGGTGGTCATGGCGGCCTCCTTCGCCGGATCCCGGGGATCCCCGGATCCGATTGGCTAAGTACTTGGTGATTAAGTACTTAGTCATTAAGTACTTAAGCTAGGCTCCTGTCAAGCCACCCCCGCCGAGGAGACCCGCACATGACCGACCGGCACACGACCGGGCCCGCCCCCGAGCGCGCCGACGCCCTCGACCGCCTCGCCAGGGCCGCCTACCGCCTCAGCGCCGCCGACGCCCGCCTGCGCGGCCGCGCCACCCGCACCCCCGGCGCCCTCTCCCTCACCCACGCCCGCGCCCTGCGCACCCTCGCCGACCAGGGCCCGCTGACGATCAGCGGACTCGCGGCCGGCACCGAGACCACCGGCGCCGCCGCCACGCAACTGGTCAACGGCCTGGTCGCGGCCGGTTACGTGACCCGCACCCGGCCGCCCGGGGACAAGCGCTCCGTCGTGGTCGCCCTCACCGACACCGGCCGCGAGCGCCACCGTCAGCGCCAGCAGGCGCTCACCGACGCCCTGCACGCCGACCTGTCCGACTACGACGCGGACGCCCTCGACCGCGCCGCCGAGGTGCTCCAGCGGCTGTCGGCCGTCTACGACCGGCTGTGACGGCCGCCCCGACGACCCGACTGTCGGCGGGGTGCGCCAGGATGTGCGGCCATGGAGATCGACGAACTGTTGCAGAACCTGGCCGACGAGTACGTCCAGGGCGAGCCCACCGAGTTCCACCGCATCGGTGACCTGAAGGTGGTCGAGGGCGTGGTGTTCAGCTGCCCGGCGCCGCCCGAGTGGAGCGCGTGCGGTGACGTCCCGCCGGGCTCGCACCCCGTGTACGCCGGCGTGCGGCGGTTCCGGGACCACGAGACCGGCCGGGAGTCGAGCACGGTGGAGATGGTGTTCGTCCCGCTGGCCGGCCCCGAGGAGATCGCCGGGGCGGAGTTCGAGGACGCCGTCGAGGACTGGCAGCCGCTCGGGCCGGACCTCGGCTTCCTGTGGGACTCGACCGCCATGGACGCGTTCCGGGGCGGCGGCGCGCTGCCGGACGCCTTCGAGAACATCACGGCGTTCGTGGAACACGTCGAGGCCGAGCTCGACGCCGCCGATGCGGCCGGCCGCGTCCCGGCGTGGGTCGACGTCGTGGTCAACGAGGAGACGGGCGCCAACGTCCTGGCGTTCCGCGTCGGCGACGAGTCCGCCCTCTGCCTCGAAGGCCGGGACGACGAGGGCAACCTGGTCGGCCTGCTGTTCTCCGGCACCATGTGACGGAGGCCGGGGACCGCTCCGCCCGGCGCCGTCAGTGCGCCGGGCCGGAGCGGACCGGCAGCAGTCCCGGCCGGGCGGCGAGGTAGCGGTCGGCCGCGGCCAGCGGTGTCAGGCCGTCGGCGTTGATCAGGACGTCGAGCTCCTCGACGCCGTCGTTGCCCAGGTGGAGCGCCTCCAGCCGCGCCAGCGCGTCCGGGTGGATCAGGTCGAGGGCCGCGCGCCGGACCACCGGGCTCGCGGCGTCGACGGTGCCCAGGAGGCCCTTGGGCTCCACGAGGGCCCGCAACCGGTGGCGGCGGTTCAGGTACTGGGGCCGCCAGAGCGGGATGACGAACCACTCCCCGGCGGCCAGGCCGCGCTCCACCCTGGCGAGGAACTCGGGCTCGGTGCCGGGGGCGAACGCGTAACCGGCGCGGTCCAGTTCGTACTCCACCACCATCCGCGCGGAGAACCGGCTGATCCCGGCACCCGGGTTGATGCCGTCGACGAGCCCGGTCATCCGCGCGGCCACCTCCGGCCGGGCGAGGTCGGCGACCTCCGCGACCGCGTCGGCCGGGACGTACGGCGGCACGGCCCACACGCAGTACGGCTCGTAGTGCGGCGCGAGCACCCGCACCTCGTCGCGGTGGCCCGCGAGGTAGGTCTCGTGGCTGGACGGCAGCCAGGCCGAGACCAGGACGTCCACCTCGCCGAGCGCCTGGCGGTGGAACAGCTCCTCGTGCGGCGCCTCGACGGACGTCACCGGGTGGCCGTACGCCTCCAGGACGCGGCGCACGACAGCGGCGGCACCGCGGTGGAACGACAGCGCGATGGCACCGACGGTGAGCGGGGACGGCGACGGCTGACGTGGCATGCGGACTCCTTCGCTGGGCGGACCGCCGGGGTGACGGCACGTCGGCGAAGGTAGGGGAGGGACAGTGGTTACCCGCAAGGACCACTGCTACCCGTTGGATAGCAGTGGCCGCCGACCACTACTGGGCCCGGATCAGGACCAGCGAGCCCTCCAGCGCCGCCTGCTGCCGGAGGTGGCCGTACCGCTCGTCCCACGCGCCCGAGGCCAGGTCCCGCTCCAGCCGGTCGGTGTACTCCCGGGCCAGCTCCGCCGGAACGAAGCTCCACGCCGAGCACGACTGCCGGGCGGCCGGGTCCAGCAGCATCTCGGGGCGCGCGTAGTAGGCCTCGTTGAAGCCGTCGACGCAGTCGGCCGGGATGGGCACCACGGTGACCTCGGCCCCGCCGCCCAGGGCCTCGGTGATGTCGGCGACGGACGGGTAGCGTCGCGCCTCAGTGTCCAGCACCAGCGGCGCGTAGTCGTACAGCCAGAAGTCCCGCACGAGGTCCGGGTCGCAGGTCAGGACGACCACCGGGCCGCGCGTGACCCGGCGCAGCTCGCGCAGGCCGGCCTTCACGTCGCTCCACTGGTGCACGCTGAACGTCGTCATCGCGCCGTCGAACGCGTCGTCCGGGAAGGGCAGGTCCTCCGCCACCGTGTCGACCGCCTCGGGCAGGTGCGCGGGCCGCTGCGCGCGCATCGACGCAGACGGCTCGACCGGCGTCACGTCGAAGGCCTCCGACTCGTACGAACCGGCCCCGGCGCCGACGTTGACCACCGTACGGGCACCGCCCAGGGCCTGCTCGATCAGCGCGGCGATCCTCGGTTCGGGGCGCCGGTAGGCGGCGTACGAGCCGCCGATCGCGCCGTAGTCCGCGTCGCCCGCGCTGCCGTCCGCCGTCCGTCCGGTCCGCTGCATCATGGGGGTCCCCTTCAGCCAGTGCAGCACGGCCCGGCGTGCTCGCCGGGCTCCTCCGCAGGCCGGCGCCTCCCCTGCCGGTCCTGCCTGCCGCCGGTGTGATCGTAAGCCCTTCCCCGAGGGCGAGGTCCGCTTTTCTCACAACTCCGTGTTCGTTCGCACATCCTGATGATAGAAATGGTCGCATGGGAGTCGCCAACCGTCTCGACCTGACCCTGCGCCTGGTCCAGGGCTCCGGCCGGGCGTCCGTCGTCGAACTCGCCCGACGGCTGGGCGTTTCGGAGATGACCGTGCGCCGGGACCTCGACGCGCTGGAGGCCCGGGGACTGGTCCGCCGGGTGCGCGGCGGGGCCGTGCCCACCCGGACCCGGGAGGAGGAGGCCGGATTCACCGCCCGCGAGCCGTGGCAGTCGGCCACCAAGGACCGGCTCGGCGCGGCCGTCGCGGAGCTGGTGGAACCGGGCTCGCGGGTGCTGCTCGACGCCGGGACGACGACCGTCCACGTCGCCGCGCACCTGGCCGCCCGGGCGCCGCTGACCGTCGCCGTGCTCAGCCTCCAGACGGCCGCCCGGCTCGCCGACCGGCCCGGGATCGACCTCCTCGTGGTCGGCGGCCGCTCCCGCCCCGGCGAGCGCTCGTTCACCGGACCTCTCGCGCTGCGCACGCTGGAGTCCCTCGCGTTCGACTGCTTCGTGATGTCGATCGGCGGCGTGCACGCCGAACACGGCTGGTCGGAGTTCTCGCTCGACGACGCGGCCGTCAAGCGGGCCGGCCTCGCCCAGTCCGCCCGCACGGTGGCCGTGGCGGACGCGACCAAGCTGGGCGTGCGCGCGTTCAGCCGGGTCGCGCCGCTCGGCGCCGCGCACACCTTCGTCACCGACCGCGCCGCGGCCGACCCCGCCACCCACCCCGGCGGTCCCCGCACGCTCGACGCCCTGCGCGAAGCGGGCGTCGGGACCGTCCTCGCCTGAAGACCCGACAGGAGCCCCGATGGCAGCACCACTGATGATCCTCGTCGCCGGACCGTACCGCTCCGGCACCGGGGACGACCCCGCCAGGCTCGACGCGAACGTGCGCGCCATGAACGAGGTCGCACTGACCCTCTTCCGGGCCGGCCACCTCGCCGTCACCGGCGAGGCCCTCGCCCTGCCGCTCCTGGAGACCGCCGGCGGCGCCCGGCCGGGCACGCCGCTGTTCGACGAGATCTTCCACCCCGTCGCCGAGCTCCTGCTGAGCCGCTGCGACGCCGTCCTGCGCATCGGCGGCCCGTCCGACGGCGCGGACCGAATGGTCGCCCGGGCCCGCGCCGAGGGGAAGCCCGTCTTCACCGACCTCGCCGAGATCCCGGCCCCTTAGCCCTCCGGCGGGCTCTTGGGCCAGTTGCGCAGGAGCGTGTCGAGGGCGTCGAGGATCCGCGCCCAGGTGTCCTCGGTGTCGCGCGGCGTGTGCGCGAAGCTGCCGCCCGTCTCCAGCGTGACGTAGCCGTGGAAGGTGCTGCCCAGGAGCCGGACGGCGTCCGTCTCGTCCGGCTCCACGAAGTCGTAGCCGCGCAGGATCGCGCGCGTCATCTGCGAGTGGCGGACGGCGGCGCTGGCGCGCGCGGTCTCCGGGTCCAGCTGGAGCCGGGCGGCGGCGTAGCGGCCGGGGTGCTCGCGGGCGTAGTCGCGGTAGGCGTCGGCGAAGGCGGTCAGCGCGTCCTTGCCGGCCCGCCCGGCGAGGGCGGCGGACACCCGGT
This sequence comes from Kitasatospora sp. NPDC048722, assembly GCF_040650235.1. Taxonomy (NCBI): domain Bacteria; kingdom Bacillati; phylum Actinomycetota; class Actinomycetes; order Kitasatosporales; family Streptomycetaceae; genus Kitasatospora; species Kitasatospora sp. NPDC048722. Next base: position 870 of record NZ_JBEZGX010000074.1, on the reverse strand, counting down.
CGGCGAGCTCCTCCAGGGCGAGCAGGGCGATCCTCGTCTTGAGGTCCTGCGAGTTCCTGACGTGCGAGTAGAGGCTCGCGTCCTTGACGCCGAAGCGCCGCGCGAGCGCCGAGACGGTCACCTTGTCGAAGCCGACCTCGTCGGCGAGTTCCGCCCCCGCCCTGGTGAGGCGTTCGGCGGTCAGTCCTACGCGCGCCATGCGGTTCCCCTCTGCTTCCCACGGTCTCCTGGACCAATAATACATTTGCCTAATGCTCCTAGGTAATTTACGTTGGCCCCTATGAAGCCGCTGACCGAACGAGACATCCGTGCCGCCTTCGTCAACACCACCAAGGGCGAGGCCTCGCGCCTGAACGTCCCGCGAGACCTCGCCGAACAACCCTGGGAGGACCTGGACTTCCTCGGCTGGCGAGATCCCCAGGCCCCCGACCGCTCCTACCTCGTCGCCGAGCTCCCCGGCTTCGGCGACCGCCCGGTGGCCGTCGCACTGCGCTCGTCCTCCGGAGCCTCCTGGCAGGCCCGGCGCAGCATCTGCTCGCTGTGCGTGACCACCCACACCGGCGGCGTCTCGCTGCTGGTCGCCCCGCGCGCCGGCAAGGCGGGCAAGCAGGGCAACTCGGTGGGCGCGTACATGTGCAGCGACCTCGCGTGCTCGCTCTACGTGCGCGGCAAGCGGGACGTCGGCACCAAGCTGCACGAGTCCCTCACCGTGGAGGAGAAGATCCAGCGCACGGTGGCGAACCTGGCCGCCTTCGTCGCCAAGGTCACCGCGTGACCACGGGTGGCGGCCCGCTGTGGGGCGTCACCCTGTGCTGGCTCCTCTCCCCCGCCTCCGCACCGTCCCGGCGCCGGCCGTCACCCGACGGCCGG
>NZ_JBEZGX010000073.1:0-39029 GCF_040650235.1 Kitasatospora sp. NPDC048722 | reverse complement strand
CTGCGCGACATCGCCGAAGGCCGCGAAGTCGGCGACACCACCACCCTGACCGATGCCGCCGTGATGACGTCCATCCAAGCGCAGCTGACCGACGGAACCGACAAGGACTGAGTACCTTTCAATCTGAAGTTGCAGGTCGCCGGCTGGGGCGGGGTTGCCCATGCGGGCCGGCGCCCACGACGATCCCAATCTGCTCCGGCAGTCCTTCCGCTCCTGCGCAAGGTGATCTGGATGGTCCCGGGATTCACCGTCGAGGGGTACTTCGACCGGCTGCGCGAACTGGACGCCCAAATCCGCACCGGGGGACCGTTCGTCGCGCACTCGGCCCGCTTCCTCAGCGAGGCCCGGAAGGCCTGAGCCCGGAAGCCTGAGCCCGGAAGCCTGAGCCCGGAAGCCTGAGCCCGAATGGCCTGAGCCCCGAAGGCCCGGGCCGGCGAAGGGGGCACGCCCGGCGGCCCCGGTCCGTCGCAGGACCGGGGCCGCCGGGCGCCGGCGTCACGAGAGGCCGACGAGGTCCAGGTACGAGTCGCTCCACAGGTCCTCGTCGCCGTCCGGGAGGAGGAGGACGCGGTCCGGGCGGAGGGCCTCGATGGCGCCCGGGTCGTGGGTGACCATCACGATCGCACCCGGGTACGTGCCGACGGCGCCCAGGACCTCGGCCCGGGAGGCCGGGTCGAGGTTGTTGGTGGGCTCGTCGAGGAGGAGCACGTTGGCGCCGGAGTGGACGAGTCCGGCCAGCGCCAGGCGGGTCTTCTCGCCGCCGGACAGGACGCCGGCGGGCTTGTCGGCGTCGTCGCCGCTGAACAGGAACGCGCCGAGCACGCGCCGCAGTTCGCCGTCGGTGAGGGCGGGGGCGGCCAGGGCGAGGTTGTCCCGGACGGTGAGCGCCGGGTCGAGCGTGTCGTGTTCCTGGGCGAAGTAGCCGAGCCGCAGCCCGGGGCCGGGCACGACGCGGCCCGAGTCCGGGGTCACGTGCCCGGCCAGGATCCGCAGCAGGGTCGTCTTGCCGGCGCCGTTGAGGCCGAGGACGACCAGCCGGGAGCCGCGGTCGACGGCGAGGTCCAGGCCGTTCAGGACGGGCCGGCCGCCGTAGGCCTTGGCGAGGCTGACCGCGCCGAGCGGCATGCGGCCGCACGGTTCGGGCTCGGGCAGCCGGATCCGGGCGACGCGCTCGGCCTGGCGGACGGGCTCCAGGCCGGCGAGCATCCGGTCGGCGCGGCGGGCCATGTTGCGGGCGGCGGTCGCGGTGGCGACGTTGGCCCGCATCTTGTCGGCCTGGGCGTTGAGCGAGGCGGCCTTGCGCTCGGCGTTGGCCCGCTCGCGGGCGCGCCGGCGCTCGTCGGCCTCGCGCTGGGCGTGGTAGGCCCGCCAGCCGGTGTTGTGGACGTCGATCGTGGCGCGCTGCGGGTCGACGTGGAAGACCCGGTTGACGGTGTCGGCGACCAGGCCGATGTCGTGGCTGATCAGCACGAGCCCGCCGGGGTGGCCGGCCAGGAAGCCGCGCAGCCAGGTGACGGAGTCGGCGTCGAGGTGGTTGGTGGGCTCGTCGAGCAGCAGGGTGCCGTGGTCGGCGAACAGGATCCGGGCCAGTTCGACCCGGCGCCGCTGGCCGCCGGACAGCGCGCCGACCGGGCCGGACATGACGCGGGTGGGCAGCCCGAGCCCGGCCGCGACCCGGGCGGCCTCGGCCTCGGCCGCGTAGCCGCCGCGCGACTGGAACGCGGCCTCGGCCCGTACGTAGGCGTCCATCGCCCGCCGCTCGGCGGCCGGGCCGTCGGCCAGCGTCATCGCCTCCTCGGCGGTGCGCAGGGCGCGGACGGCGGCGTCGAGGCCGCGGGCGGACAGGATGCGGTCGGTGACGGTGACGGCGGGGTCGGCGGCGCGGGAGTCCTGCGGGAGGTAGCCGACCGCGCCGGTGCGGGTGACGGTGCCGGCGGCGGGCGCCAGCTCGCCGGCGAGCGTGGCCAGCAGGGTCGTCTTGCCGGCGCCGTTGCGGCCGACCAGGCCGATCCGGTCGCCGGGGGCGATGTGCAGGCTGACGTCGGACAGGAGGAGACGGGCGCCGACGCGCACGTCGACACCACGGGTGGTGATCATGGGATAACGCTCCGAAACAGCGAACGGACACACGGGTGGCGTGGAGGCGGGTCCGTCAGCTAGGAAATTCGGGGCGTAGACATGGGGCCGAGGGTACCCGGGCGGGCGGGAGCCCGCATCCGAATTAACGGCGGCAGGCCGGAGCCGGCTCACGGCGGACGCCATTTCGGCCACGGCGCCACGTGAATGGCGCACAAGGCCTCCTTGTCCCGTGCGCGCCCGTATCGCTTCCATGGCGGCATGAGCCGACGAGACCTCGTTCTTCTGACCGACCACGGCTCGACCGAGGGCACCCGCGATGCGATGGCCACCGCCGTCCGGAAGCTGACCGGCCGGGAACCCGTCCCGGTGGACGCGCGGCACTTCATGACGGACGACGCCGACGGGCTCGGAGGCACCGGCCGCATCAGGGCCGGCGGCGACGGCCTCGTACGGCTGGAGACTGACGGGCGCGTCGTGACCACGGACACGGTGGTCGTCTACGAGATCCCGCCGCACCGGCGCCCCGCGTTCGCGCACTGCCAGCGGCTGCTGCGCGTGCACGGCGTCCGTTCGCTCGGCACCGACGCCGCAGCCTGGCGCGCGGCCACGGAGAAGGACGTCACGGTGGCCTGCTTCGTCCGCGACGGCGTGCCGCACATGCCGACGATCGCGCTGTCCCGGCCGAGCCCGGAGGCCGCCGCCGAGGCGTTCGGGCGGCTCGGCGGCGACGTCTGGGCCCGGCCGTGCGTGGGCATGGGCGGCGACGACGTCTTCCACGTCACCACCCGCGCCCAACTCGACGCCGTCGCACGGCACTACGCGGACGCCGGCGCGGACTGGCTGATCGCCGGGGACGCCCGGAACTTCACCGCCGACGGGCAGCGCCACCAGTACCGGGTGGTCGTCCTCGGCGGCCGGGTCCTGCGCGCGACGGAGCACGTCCAGGCCGACCCGGACGCGCCGTGCAACGAGATCCAGGGCGCCGTCTCCACGACCCTGGACGTCGACGAACTGCCACCGGGCATCGCCGAGCTGGCGGTCTCGGCGACGAAGTCCCTCGGCCTCCCGTTCGCGGGCGTCGACCTCGCCGCCGAGAGCGGCGGCGTGGTCTTCGAGGTCAACGTCCACCCGGCCTTCGAGCGGAAGCAGGGGGTGGACCAGGTCGCTGTCCCGTACGTCGCGGCCCACCTGGAGGACTGAGTCCCCTCCGGAGCCACCTCCGGAGCCATCTCCGGAGTCAGCTCCGCAGGATCGCGCCGAGGAGCGCCGGGCGGAACAGCACGGTCGGCGGCGAGACCAGGGACATCACCTCGTGGAAGGCCGCCGTGACCGCGGTGTTGCGGGTCGCGGCGGCGAGGACCCTGTCCAGGAAGGCGTGCTGGACCTTCATCATGGGCCCGGACGGCCCGCCGGTGGTCGCGGCGAAGCGGGCGTCCTCGGTGCAGGACATCACCCAGGCGTTCTTCGACACCGCCGCCACCCCGCGCCTGGCGTCGCGTGCGGCGGCGTGACCGATGCCGCCGTGCCGCAGCACCGCGCGGCGCAGTTCCCGGGCGCTCAGCAGCGAGACCGTGATGCCCTGTCCGTACACCGGGTTGAACGTGCAGAGGGCGTCGCCGATCGCGACGAGGCCCTCCGGGGAGCGGCGCTCGTAGTGGCGGCGCACGCCCGGTCCGGGGACGAAGCCGCGGACCTCGCCGGCGGGCTCGGCCTCGCGCAGCGCGTCGCGGATGGCCGGGTCGCGGAGCCGGGCCAGCTGGCCGTCGAACCCGGCCTCGCCCGGCCCGGGTTCGGCGCCGCGCATGCCGGCCAGGCTGACGATCCAGCGGTCCCCCTCGACCGGGAGCAGGACGCCGAGGCGGGGCGCGTCCGGGGCCTTGGTCTGCAGGTAGATCGCCTTGCAGCCGAGGTCGCCGGCGCCGGCCGGGCGGTGGAAGAGCCGCGAGGTGTACGTGACGCCGGCGTCGACCCGCTCCTCGGGCACCGGCGCGCAGCCGAGCTCCGCCAGCCAGCCCGCGACCGGGGTCGAGCGGCCGGTCGCGTCGACGACCATCTCGGCCGGGATCTCCTGGACTCCGGCGCGTTCCGGGCCGCGCTCGCGGACCTTGACGCCGGTCACCGCGCGGGCCGAGCCGAGCAGCCCGACCACCTCGGTGCCCTCCAGGAACTCGATCGACGGGGCGGCGCGGACGCGGTCCAGGATCAGCTTGTCCATCACCGGCCGTGTGCAGGACAGGAAGGCCACCTGGGCCGGGTAGTCGGCCATCCAGCCCGCCGAGCTGAGCCAGCGCAGATCACCGGAAGCGGCGACCCGGGTGGCACCCGCGTCCGTCAACTCCTGTTTGATGCCGGGCATCATCTCCTCCAGCAACCGGTGCCCGGCCTCCAGCACCAGGTGCGCGTGCCGCCCCTGCGGGACGCCCGCGCGGAACTGCGGCTCCGCCGGGTAGCGGTCCCGCTCCACCACCACGATCCGCTCGGCGTAACCGCGCAGCGCCCAGGCCGCCACCGTTCCGGCGAGTCCGCCGCCGATCACCACCGCCGTGCCCCGCCCGGGGGCCGTCTCCGAAGAAGTCATGCGACGTAGCGTAGTTGGGCGGTGGTGCGCGCGTAACGGATCGGTGGTGTGAACGGGCGCTTCTGGGGCGCCTGTTGACGCGCGCCGGATCGCCGCCGAGTGCCCCCGGGGCGAACCACGGGGAAACGGTCGTGCAGGTACCGGGCTCGTACGGGTCGTGCGGCTGCCCCGCTCGTTCGTGCGGTTGGCCCGACAGGCGGGCGCTCCTCCTGGCCCGGACACCGCTGGACCGCAGACGTCGCCTGCGCCCAAGGGGCGGCGGCGCTAAGAAGTCGTCAAGATCGGCGTCCGGCGGTGCCAAGGAGGCGTCAGGAGGAGTCTCATCGTCGACGGCGCGGAAACAGCGTCGCTCGGCGGAGAAAGACCGGTTCCGCGCGGGCCCCGAAGGGGAGGCCCCGCGGACCGTACAACGGGGAAGAGGACGTACGGTCATGACGACGGCGGCTAAGGGCAGAACGGCCACATCCAAGGAGGCCGCCTCAGCGGGCGCCTCGGCAGGTTCCGCAGCGGGCTCCGACCCCGGGGAGGGCAGTCCAGCGGCCGCGCCGCCGAAGCCCGCCGCCCCCCGCGTCCCGCACCACCTCCCGACCGGCCTCGGCCACCGCCTCCGGCAGAGCGCCCGACGGATGGGCGGCCGGGCCTACTGGACCACCCCGCGCCTCGTCCGCGGCCTCACCGCACTGAGCCTCGCCGCCCTGCTCGGCCTCGGCGCCACCGCCACCGGCGTCCTCGGCGGTGCCCGCGAGGGCACCGACACCATCGGCCACGGCGCGGCCCCGCAGGCGACCCGCGCCGCCGACCTCTACTTCGCGCTCAGCGACATGGACGCCCAGGCCGCCAACCTGCTGCTGATCGGCGCCGACCCGGACTACACGGCGCTGCACAGGACCACCCTCGACACCTACGAGCAGCGCCGTGCCCAGGCCGACGACGACCTCCAGCAGGCCGCCCAGGCCGCCGCCGACGACCCGGCTTCGCAGCGCGCCGTCCAGCGCGTCCTCGGCGAACTCGGCAGCTACGAGGCCCTGGTGGCCCGCGCCCAGCTGCTGGAGGACCAGGCCAAGGCCCCGGCCGGCAAGCCCTCCGAGGAGGCGCTCGTGGCCTACCGGCAGGCCACCGACCTGCTGCGGCAGCAACTGCTCCCGGCGGCCGACCAGGTCACCGCCGCTAACGAGGCGGTCGTCGACCACGTCTTCGCGCAGCAGCGCTCCGACCTGAACAGCGGCTGGTGGCAGCTGGCCGCCGTCGGCCTGCTCGCGCTCGTCGCGCTGTTCGCGCTCCAGCGGACGCTGGCCGCGCGCTACCACCGCGTCGTCAACCCGGCGCTGGCGGCCGTCACCCTGCTGACCGGCATCGTGCTCGCGACCGGTCTGCACCTCGTCTCCAGGGCGGACGGCAACCTGGTGACGGCCAAGAGCAACGCCTACGACTCGGTGATCGCGCTCAGCCGGGCCCGCGCCGTCGCCTTCGACATGAACGCCGACGAGAGCCGCTACCTCACCGACCCGGTGCTCGCGGCCACGTACCAGCGGACCTACCTGGAGAAGAGCCAGTCGATCGCCCGCCTCGACGGCGCGACCATCACCGACTACGAGGGCCGGCTGGAGACCGCCGCCGCCAAGCACCTGGCCGACCGCTCGGTGCCGTTCGGGGGCTACCTCGGGACGGAGCTGAACAACATCACCTTCCCCGGCGAGCAGGACGCGGCCGAGCGGGTGCTGGCGGCCTTCCAGTCCTACCAGCAGGTGGACCACAAGATCCGCGTCCTGCACGACGCGGGCCGGCTGAAGGACGCGGTGACGCTCAACACCGGTCTCTCGAAGGGCCAGTCCAACTACGAGTTCGACCAGCTGAGCAAGGCGATGGGGGACACCATCGACGTCAACACCCGCGCCATGGACACGGCCGTCGCCGACACCGACGACGCCCTCGACGGCACCACCGCGACCCTGGCCGGTATCGTCCTGGCGGCGGCGCTCGTCCTGGTGGCCGTCGGCGTCCGCCCCCGCCTGCGCGAGTACCGCTGACACGTCCGGACGAGGGCCCGGTGACGCTTCGTCCGTCATCGGGCCCCTCGGCGTGGACACGCCGGAGGGACTCCGCCGCCGTCTCCGCTGTGCCGGTTTGACAAAGCGGGTTGCCGTGGCGGCGAATGGCGGGTATGGCCGACGACGCGGACTTCGAGAACGTCCTGAACACGGTGGGACCCCGGCTGCGGGCGTTGCGGCGGGAGCGGGGGACGACGCTGGCCAAGCTGGCGGCGGCCACCGGCATTTCGCTCAGCACGCTGTCCCGGCTGGAGTCGGGCCAGCGCAAGCCGACGCTGGAACTGCTGCTGCCGCTGGCGCGTGAGTACCGGGTGCCGTTGGACGAACTGGTCGGCGCGCCGGCCACCGGCGACCCGCGGATCCACCCGCGGCCGGTGACCAGGAACGGGCAGACCATCGTGCCGCTCACCCGCCACCTGGGCGGGCTGCACGCCTACAAGCACATCATGCCGCCGGGCCACGGCACCGGGCCCGGGCTGGAGTTGAAGGTGCACGAGGGCTACGAGTGGCTGTACGTGCTCTCCGGCCGGCTGCGTCTGCTGCTCGGTCCGCACGACATCGAGCTCGGCGCCGGGGAGGCCGCGGAGTTCGACACCCGCACCCCGCACGCCTTCGGCAACGCCGGCCCGCAGCCCGTGGAGTTCCTCAGCCTGTTCGGACCGCAGGGCGAGCGCATCCACGTCAGGGCGCGCCCGGGAACCTCTGTTCGGTAGGTTCGTTTCCTGACAGCGGGGGCTTTCCGTTCCGGACTCCCGCGGGCCGTCGGGAGGGGCCGAGGAGATGAGTGTCCAGCAGAGCGCGGAGACCGGGGACAGCGGCGGAGCCGGAGAGCGGGCCGGCGGCGGGGAGAGGGGTCGTCGGCGCAAGGAGCGAAAGAAGCGGCCCTTCTGGCAGGAGCTGCCGATCCTCCTGGTGATCGCCCTGCTGCTCTCGCTCGGCATCAAGACCTTCTTCGTCCAGGCCTTCTCGATCCCGTCCGGCTCGATGGAGCAGACCCTCGACATCGGCGACCGCGTGCTCGTGGACAAGTTCACCCCCTGGTTCGGGGCGAAGCCCGAACGCGGGGAGGTCGTCGTCTTCCGCGATCCGGGCGGCTGGCTGGAGGGCCCGCCGAAGCAGTCCGGCGACTCCGTGACGGGCACCGTCCAGAAGGTCCTGAGCACCGTCGGCCTGATGCCCTCGGCGGACGAGAAGGACCTGATCAAGCGGGTGATCGCGGTCGGCGGGGACACCGTCGAGTGCAAGAAGGGCGGCCCGGTGAAGGTCAACGGCGTCGCGCTGGACGAGCCGTACATCTTTCCCGGCTCCACGCCCTGCGACAACGACCCGGTGGGCACCGTGACCGTTCCCAAGGACCACCTGTGGGTGATGGGCGACCACCGGAACAACTCGCGCGACTCCCGGCCGCACCACAACGAGACCGGCGACGGCTTCGTGCCGGTGGACGACGTCGTGGGCCGGGCCTTCGTCGTCGCCTGGCCGGTCTCGCACTGGAGCACCCTGCCGGTGCCCGACACCTTCGACCAGAAGGGCCTCGCCGCGCCGGCCTCGCCGCGGTCGCCGCTGGAGGAGCCGTCCGTCCCCGGCGCGGCGGCCCTGGTCGCCGCCGTGCCGCTGACGGTGTGGCGGCGCCGGCGCCGGGTGCGCCGCCAGGGCTGAGCCGATCGCGACCGGGTCCGCGGAACCCCGCCCGCGCTGCTCTACACGCCTGTAGAGTTCGACGGGTGAGCTGCACGCCTGGTCGCGTGGCGCCCGACCCGGGGAGGCCGCCGGCCACGTCCGGGTCGGGAGACGGAACCGTGGTGGAGAGCAGTCCTGCGGACGGCGGGGAGCCGGACGGGCCGGACGTCCAGTGGGTGTACCAGTCGGTCGAGGTGCACCTCCCGGACGGCTCCTGGCGGCTCGGACGGATCAGCGGCTGGTGGCAGGACGCGGGCGGCGAGCGCTGGTGCCGTCTGCGCGTCACCCGCAGCGGCCGCCCGGCCGGCTGGGAGCGGTTCGACCCGTCGCGCGTGGTGCTGCTCCCGGCGGCGGGGCTGTGACCGCGGCCTGAGCAGGAGGTGTCCCGGGGCCGGCGAATGTCACGGTTCGGCCCTGGTCGTGCTGCAACCGGACCGCGGGACCTGGCGCAACCGGCCCCGTCCGTGCGAACGTCCCATCGGGCGCGGTCGACGTGATGACCGCCCACCTGCCACTCCACCATTCTCCGGGGACGACGTGAGTTCCGAGATCTACTTCAGCAGCAACTACCGCGACATGTGCGAGCAGTACGGCACCGGCGCGGGCTTCCAGTTCGAGTTCTCCTGTTACCGCTGCTCCGACACCTGGCGCTCGCCGTTCGAGGCGTTCACCACCGGCCAGGTGGCCGGGTGGATCGGCAAGGGCGTCAGCGCCGCCTGGAACCTCATCGGCGGCAACGCCAACACCATCAGCAACGCCGCCGACGGCCTGGCCGGGCACACCTGGGGCAGCGCGCGCGACGCCGCGTTCCAGCGCGCGATCACCAACGCCCAGACGCACTTCGACCGCTGCGCCCGCTGCACCCACTACGTGTGCGGTCGCTGCTTCGACCCGGGCCAGGGCCTGTGCCACAACTGCGCCCCGGACACCGCCGCCGAGGCCATGGTCGCGCAGCGGCGCGGCCTCAACGACATGGTGTCCGAGCGCGCCTACAGCGTCGGCCAGCAGTCCGGTGCGGAGTTCGACGTGAACGCGCGCCGGCAGCTGGTGTGCCCGCAGTGTTCGGCGGAGACGCACGGCACGCCGTTCTGCCCGGGCTGCGGGCACCGGCTCGCGCAGCCGGCGGAGTGCGCGAGCTGCCACAAGGAGGTGCCGGACGGTTCGGCGTTCTGCCCGTCCTGCGGCACCAGGCGCTGACGGCGGGGCAGTTAAGCGGCGGGCAGTTGACGGCGGGCGGCTGAAGCGGGGGAGCGGGGGAGCGGGGGAGTCGGCGAGGTGCGCTCCCGGATTCGTTCCGGGGCGCACTCGCGCGATTTCCGGCCGCCGGACGGGAACCCCGGGGCCCGGGCGCGTCGTCATTCCCCATGGTTGACGCCCGGGCAGGACCCGGGCGCCGAAGTACGAGGAGCACGATGACTCACCGGATCGCACGTTCGATGGCCGGCGCCCTGGTGGCGCTGCTGGCCGCCCTCGGCCTCGGCGCCGTGGCGTCGAGCGCGTCCGCGACGGCCGCACCGCGCCCGGTGGCGGTAGCCCGGTCCACGGTCGCCCAGTCCACGGCCGGTCAGTCCACGGCCGGTCCGGCGACCGCGCACGCCGTGACGGCCACCGCCCGGTCGCAGTCGGTTGCCCAGTTGGCGGCGCCCCAACCCCAGCAGAAGAAGAAGTCCGGGTTCTTCGCCAAGCTCGGCAAGTTCCTGCTGGTCGTGGTCATCCTGATCATCCTGCTCTTCGTGCTGCTGATCATCGGCATCATCTACTTCGCGAAGCGGATCTTCAGCCGCCGCCGCTGAGCGGCTCGTGGCACCGACTCCGCGCCGCCCAGGGCCAATCGCTCGCGATTGGCCCTGGGCGGCGCGGTCGTCCGGGACCAGGATGGCGGCATGAGCGACTTCGACCGCACGCTGCGCCCCGAGAGCCGGATCGTCCACCCGCCCGTGGCGGAGGTGAACGGCAGCCGCCCGATGGGCGTGCCGCTGCACCAGAGCCACCTGTTCGCCTTCGAGACCAGCGACGCCCTGGTGGAGGCCTTCGGCGGCCCCGGCGGGGCGTTCTTCTACAACCGCTACGGCAACCCGACGGTCCGTTCGCTGGAGGAGGCCGTCGCCGGTCTCGAAGGCGGGACGGGCGCGATCGCCACCTCCTCCGGGATGGGCGCCATCAACACCGTGCTGCTCGCCCTGCTGCGCTCCGGGGACCACGTGATCGCCCAGCGCAGCCTGTACGGCGGGACGTTCGCGATGCTGGCCGACCTCGTCGAGCGCTGGGGCGTCGAGGTCACGCACGTCGGGGGCGACGACCCGGCCGAGGTGACGGCGGCCCTGCGGCCCAACACGCGGCTGCTGCACCTGGAGACGATCTCCAACCCGACCACGAGGGTCACCGACCTGCCCGGCCTGATCGCCGCGGCGAAGGCGGCCGGGGTCGTCACCGTCGTGGACAACACCTTCGCGACGCCGCTGCTGTGCCGGCCGATCGAGCACGGCGCGGACATCGTGATCCACTCGGCCACCAAGTACCTCGGCGGCCACTCGGACGTCCTGGCCGGGCTCGCCGTCTTCGCCGGCCCGGAGCTGCACGAGAAGGTGTGGCACCATGCGATCGAACTCGGCGCCACCGCCGACCCGTTCGCCGCCTGGCTCACCCTGCGCGGCCTGCAGACGCTGGCGCTGCGGGTCCGCCGCCACTGCGACACCGCCCTCGACCTGGCCGGCCGCCTCGCCGCGCACCCGGCGGTGACCGCCGTCCACTACCCGGGCCTGCCGGCGCACCCCGACCACGAGCTGGCGCTGCGCCTGCTGCCCGAGGGGCACGGCGGCGTCCTCGCGTTCGACCTCGCGGGCGGACGGGAGGCGGCCCGCGCGTTCACGGAGTCCGTCCGGCTGGCCTCGCTGGCGCCGTCGCTCGGTGGTGTGCACACGCTGGTGCTGCACCCGGCCAGCACGTCCCACCGGCAGCTGTCAGACGCCGAGTTGGCGGCGGCCGGGATCGGCGCGGGGACGGTCCGGGTCGCGGTGGGCATCGAGCACCCCGAGGACCTGTGGGCGGACCTGGAGCAGGCGCTCGCGAAGGCGTAGGGCGAGGAGTCGGTCAGCGCGGCCGGGGCCGGGCGGCCAGGAGCGCGATGTCGTCCTCGGCCGCCGTCGGCGCGATCGAGTGGAGGAGCGCGTCGAGGAGGTCGTCCAGCTCGCCCGCGGCGGGCAGACGGAGGTCGGCGAGCCGCGCGAGCGAGACGTCGATGTCCTCGCCGCGGCGCTCGACCAGGCCGTCGGTGTAGAGGAGGAGGGTCTGGCCCGGGCTGAGCGGGTGGGTCGCCTGCTCGTAGCCGCCGAGTCCGGTGCCGAGCGGCGGGCCGGTGGGGATCCGCAGGAGTTCGGTGGCGCGGCCCGGGGTGATGAGGGCGGGCGGCAGGTGGCCCGCGCTGGAGAGCGTCCAGCGGCCGCGGCTGGGGTCGGCGAGCACCAGGAGGCAGGTCGCCGGGCGGGCGGAGTCGTTGGCGGAGATGACGGTGTCGAGCTGGCGCAGGATGCGGTGCGGCGGCAGGTCCATCCCGGCCACGTCGCGCAGGGTGGAGCGGTAGTGGCTCATGTCCACCGCCGCCTCCACACCGTGGCCCATGACGTCGCCCATCACCAGCAGCGTGCGCCCGAAGGGCAGCCGGACGCTCTCGTACCAGTCGCCCCCGACCACCGAGGTGGTGCCGGAGGGCAGGTAGCGGGAGGCGAGGTCGAGGTTCTGGTGCGGGTTGCCGGGCTCGCTGAGCAGGGCGCGCTGGAGTTCGAGCGCGATGCCCTGGGAGCGGGTGTAGCGGCGGGCGTTGTCGATGCTCGTGGCGGCGCGGCCGGCCAGGTCGCCGAGCAGCTCGGCCTCGTCGGCGGTGAAGGCGGGCACGGCGTCGGTGCGGCCGAGGGTGAGCAGGCCGACGACGTGGCCGCGGGCGGTGAGCGGCAGCACGAGCAGTGCGGTGAGGCCGGCGGCGGCGTCCGTTCCGTCGGCGAGCACGGCGATGCCGCCCGCGAGGCTGCGCGCGCCTGGTGAGCCCTCGCGGTGGCGGACGGACTCGCCCGGTCGGGGCAGTTCGTCGAGCGCGGCCTGGAGCCGCAGGACGGACTCGGCGGCGGCGCGGTGCAACCGTTGGGCGCCGCCCCGCCCGGCCCGGTCGGCGGTGGCCTCGGGCGGCAGGACGTCGACGGTGGCGAACTCGGCGAGCCGGGGGACGGCGAAGGCGGCGAGCTCGGCGCAGGTGGTGCCGACGTCGAGGGTCGTGCCGATGCGCTCGGCGGCGGCGTCGAGGAGGGCGAGCCGTGTGCGGGCCCGTTCGAGCTCGCGCGGTTGCTCGCGGTCCGGCCCGGGGTCGTCGAGGACGGCCACGACGACGCCGGCGGGCCGTCCGGCGCGCTCCAGCGGCCGGTAGCGCACGCGGAGGCCGGGTGGGACGGGCGCGCCCGGGGCGTCGGGGCCGCCGGTGACCTGTTCGTGGTCGCGGCCGTCGGCCAGCACGCGGCGCAGGGCGTCGGTGGCGCCCGCGAAGGCGGTGGCGTGGGCGGGGTGGCCGAGCAGGTCGGCGGGCTGCAGGCCGGTGACAGCGGTGAAGGCGGGGTTGGCGTACTGCCAGCGCAGGTCGGCGTCGAGCAGGGCTACCGCGACGGGGGCGGCGGAGAGGACGTCGCGGTGGAGGTCCGGCCCGTTGCTCCCGGGCGCCGGGCCGGAGCGCGCGGCGGGGCCGGTCGTCGCTGCTGCCGTCGCGGACCGGGGCTCGGGCGTGGCGGACGGGCCCGGGCCGCCCGGGGCGGGGTCCTCTGTTCGGTGGCCGTGCCGGAACTGCATGATCCCATGATCACGCCCTGTGGCGCGGCACGCCCGGAGGAGGGTGAAACCTTGACTGGGCGGAGGCGCGGTCGTGACCGGCCCGATGGATTTCCGCACGCGTATTTGCGTGTGCGCACACACAACGATAGAGTGCGTGCACACGCACACAGTCGCGGAGCCCGTCCCGTCGGTGCACCACCAGATGCAAGAGGTATCGATGAACACCACCACCGCCCCGATCGCCCTCATCACCGGCACCTCGTCCGGCATCGGCCTCGCCGCCGCCGTGTCCGCCGCCCGGGCCGGGTTCCACGTGATCGCCACCATGCGCGACACCGGCCGCGCCGGTGCGCTGCGCGCCGCCACCGAGGAGGCGGGCGTCGCGGAGCGCGTCGAGGTCGAGCGGCTGGACGTCACCGACCCGGCGTCCGTCGCGGCCTGCCTGGACGCCGTCGTCGCCCGGCACGGCCGGCTCGACGCCGTCGTCAACAATGCGGGCGCCGGGCGGGTCGGCACCATCGAGCAGGACGGGATGGAGCCGGTCCGGTTCACGATGGAGGTGAACTACTTCGGCGTCGTCGAGGTCACCCGGGCCGCCATGCCGCACCTGCGCGCCAGCGGTGGCCGGCTCGTCACCGTGACCAGCGTGGGCGGCGTCGTCGGCCAGCCGTTCAACGAGGCGTACTGCGCCTCGAAGTTCGCCGTCGAGGGCTTCATGGAGTCGTTGGCCCCGGCCGCCGCCTCCGTCGGCGTGCACGTCAGCGTGGTCGAACCGGGCGCGGTGGCCAGCGAGTTCATCGGCAACCAGGCCATCGACGTGCCCGCCCTGCTCGACGCGGCCGGCCCGTACGCCCCGGCCCTCGGCGCGTACGTGGACCGCACGCTCAAGGCCTTCGGGCAGGCGCAGACGCCGGAGGAGGCCGCCGCGCCGGTCGTCGAGGCGCTGACGGCCGAGCGGCCGGCGTTCCGGATCCAGACCTCGGCGGCGGCCCGGGCGTTCGCCGGCACCAAGCTGGCGGACCTCGACGGCTCGGCGGTGCAGACGATGACGGGCGGCTGGGTCGCGGGCTGATCCCGACCGCAGTCGGTGCGGCCGCCCTCCCGTCGCGCTTGCGGCGGGAGGGCGGTGTGCGTCACCCGGTCGGACGGGGCGGCGCCCCGGACGCACGGTCAGGCGGTGGCCATGGTCAGGCCGTAGGTCTGGAGGACCGGCTCGACGGGCTGGAAGTAGCCGGTGCCGCCCGAGGTGCAGTCGCCGGAGCGGCAGATCGACCTGCCGATCGCGGTCCCGGTGGAGCCGGAGACCGTCACCGCGCCGCCGGCGTAGTCGTCGAGACCCCCGCGCCCGTCACCGCTCGGGCACGAGGGGGTGTGCGATTGGCGGACGCGTGGGGGTGCGGAGGTGTGAAGGGGCGTGCGTGGCATGCGCGAGGCGCTCAGGGCGCGTGGTTGGCGGGAAGCCGGGATGGTCAACGCCCGGTAGTCGGCAGGTCTCGATCCGCCAACGAGTGTGCGGTCCGTGCCCGGACGGTGAGGGAGTTCTGCTTGACTCGCTCATCTCTCCCACCTCACCCGAACCGGAACGGAGCCCTCTCCCCTCATGCCTTCACGGATACGCGTGGGCCGCAGCGGTGGTCGCCGGGGCGCGGGTCTGGCGGCCTTCGCCGGACTCGTCCTCACCGTCGGGCTGGCGCTGACGGGTTGCGACCCCTCGGCAGCGGACGCCGGCGCCAAGGCCTCGGCGTCGCCCACCCCGACGGCCACCGTCGCGGCGACCCCGGCGCCGACGACCACGCCCGCACCCTCCGCCCCTCCCGCTCCGCCTGCGGTGACCACGCCGGCGGCCGAACCGACGACGGCCGCCGCGCAGTCGCCGGCCCCGCCCCCCACGCACGCACCGGCGCCCGCTCCCGCGAGCAAGTCGCCGGCGGCCAAGGCGCCGCAGCCGCAACCGCAGCCCAAGGTGACGACGGCCCAGCCGCCGACCGACCCGCAACCCCCGCAGCCCGCGGCCGCCGGTGGCGGCGGCTGCGAGATCCGTTCCAACGCGGGCAACTGCTACGCGGCCGGCCAGTTCTGCCGCGACGCCGACCTGGGCCTGAGCACCCACGACGCCAACGGCCGGACGATCACCTGCCGGATCGTGAGCGGCAAGCCGCACTGGCAGGCGTGAGAGAGGATCGTGCCGGTTGCGCAGGAGGTCGGCCCGGCCGACCTCCTGCGCATCGGTCGCTGCCGGCGATGGGACGAGGACGACTTGACGGGACCACGCGGGACCCATGGGATGCTGCACCACGTCGAGATCTGGGTGCCGACCTCGACCGGGCGGTGGCCTCCTTCGGCTGGCTGCTGGAGGCTCTGGGCCACACGCCGTTCCAGCACTGGAGCAACGGCCGCAGCCGGCGGCTCGGCGCGACCTACCTCGTCGTCGAGCAGTCCCCGGCCCTCACCGCCGACGTGCACGACAGGTGCCGCCCCGGGCTGAACCACCTGGCGTTCCACGTGAGGGACGCGCGCGCCGTGGACGAGCTGGTTGCGGAGGCGCCCCGGCACGGCTGGCGCCTGAGGTTCCCCGACCGCCACCCGCACGCCGGCGGCGAGCAGACGTACGCGGCCTACCTGGAGAACACCGACGGCTTCGAGGTCGAACTCGTCGCCCTCCCCTGACGCTCAGCTCCACCGGACGTGGAAGTCGGTGGGCAACAGGCGCAGGGCGTCCAGTTCCCCCGCGAGCCCGGGCGCGGCGCCCTCGATCCGCTCGCCGTCCACCAGCGGTGCGGAGCTGTAGATCTTGCGCAGCGAGAAGTCCCACCCGCAGCCGTCGTCGTCGGACGCGTGCCCGACCGTGACCTTCAGCCGGTGCGGCTCGTACCGGATCATGCCGCTCTCCGTCCGGGTGGCGGCGCAGGCGTCGAGCGCGGACCAGAACCGGTGATCGGTCATCCGGGCGAGCCGGGCCGGGTCCAGCCCGGTGTCGTCGAGCAGCCGGGCCGCCAGCCGGCGGACCACCGAGACCGGCCCCACGTTGTCCCACGAGGTGTGGAGCCGTGCCTCCGCACCGACCAGCCCGACGAGCGTGGCGGCGGTCTCGCGGTCTGCCGACACCGCCGAGTCCACCAGGCGGAGGCGCCCCAGAAGAACGGCCGGATCGACGTCGAGCCGTCCGGCGGCGCGCCCGCTGCGCACGTAGGAGTCGAGGTGGTCGAGGTTCAGCAACCCGGAGCGCCCGGTGAGTGGCGAGAGCGGTTTCCCGTCGAGCAGGGAGACGACGGCGTCGGCATCGACCCCGTGCTCCTCCAGCACGCCCCGGATCGGCTCGGCCCGCAGCAACCGCGAGCCGATCGCATGATGGTCGAGCCCGCCGAGGCCTTCGAAGGTGTGGCTCAACGGCAGGTGTCCGATGTCGTGCAACAGCGCCGCGATCCGCAGGAGCTCGTCCCGAGGCCGGAAGCGCACGACCAGCGCGAGCACTCCGAGGGTGTGCTCAAGCCTGGAGTACGACTGCAGCGTACTGATCGCGGAGGCCCCGCCGTGCACGACGAAGTGCAGCCGCCGCAACGGCTCGCTCCGGAGCAACTCGACTTCCACGGGCCTGAGTTCGACGGGCACCCGCCAGAGCGGATCGGTGAACACCGGGGTCGCCCCCACGACGTTGGTCGGCGCGGCCGGTACGGTCTGGTCCGTGTGAGCAGGCATCGGGCAAATCTAGGAAACGACCCGCCGAACCCGCCACTCCATAATCGGGCGGTGGGCCGGGGGTAGCGTGTCGGGTGAGTGGAGGGGGTTCCGGCATGCAGGTGGAGCTGGGGTACGGCCGTCTGGGGAGTCTGTTGACGGCGATCGGGGACCGGGAGCTCGGCTACGGACGGTTCGGAGCGAAGCCGCAGTCGCTCGGGGCGTGGGGGCTTCGGTACGACCGGCTCGGGAGCCGGCTGACGGGGGTCGGGGACGTGGAGATCACCTACGACCGGATGGGGAGCCGGATGCGTACGGCGGGTGGATGGACGCTCGAGTACGACCGGATGGGCGGGCGGCTCTGCCGGGTCGGGCCGCACGACCTCGACTTCGACCGGATGGGCGGTCGGGTACGTGCGGTGGGTCCGATGAGGCTCGACTACGACCGGCTCGGCGGTCGCCCGCGGCGCGTGCAACTGCCGGACGGGCACGGGCCGTTGTCGGACGACCTGGTTCTCGCGCTGTTCCTCGTCCTGTACTTGCAGGAGGAGACGCGGAAGCGGCGGTCGGACTGAGAGGCCCGCTCATGCATGATGACGGGATGATATCCAGCGACCAGCGCTTCCACGTCATCGTGCTGTCGAACTTCGCGAGGGGCTTCGACAAGTACGCGTTCGCCTACGGCAAGGCGGGGATCCCGGAGAGCACCCATCCCGACCGGTTCCACCTGCTGACCCGTGCGGAGCTGCGCATCGGTGTCGGCAAGGCGCGACGCCTGCTGGAGCGTCTGGCCATTGCGGGCGACCGGCTGCTGGTGCTGGAGACCACCGTGGATCCCGACAGGCTGGTGCCCAACGTGTCGACCGGCCTCGGCATGGAACTGCACGAGGCCCGCATCCGGTTGTCGGCCGTCCACGAGCTCGACCAGGCCGGCGACGAGTACACCCTGCGCCCCACGACCGTCGAGGACGCGATGGCGGCGTCCCTGCACCTGCAGGCATCGGCACACAGACCCTACGCCGACCTGCGACCGCGCTCGGTCTCCGTTCTGCCGGTCGCCTCCGCCTGCCAGGCCCGGTGTTCGTTCTGCTTCTCCGCGGCCTCGATCTCCAGCGACCAGGCGCCGGCCCGGGTCCCGTGGGGCGAGGTCGCCTCCTGGCTGGAGCGCGGCCGTGCGGCGGGTGCCGAGCGTGCGGTGATCACCGGGGGCGGGGAGCCCACGCTCCTGCCGTTCGAACAGCAGCTGCGGCTGGTGTCCGCCTGCTCGGCGGCCTTCCCGAAGGTCGTCCTGATCACCAACGCGCACACCCTGGCGGAAGGCGGGCACGCCGACCGGGCCGGCCGATTGGCGGCCCTGAGCGCCGCGGGCCTGGGCGTGCTGGCGGTCTCCCGGCACCATCAGGACGACGACGTCAGCGAGCGGCTGATGACGCTGCGCACGCCGGTGAGCTCCGTGGCCGAGACCTGGCGCGTGGAACGCGACCGCTGGCCGGGGCTGCGGATGCGGCTGATCTGCGTGCTCCAGCACGGCGGCGTGGCCGACGAGAGCGGCGTCGCCGACTACCTCTCGTGGGCCGCGGCCCTCGGCGTCGACGAGGTCTGCTTCAAGGAGCTCTACGTCTCCACCAGTACCGAGTCGCTCTACTTCGACCGCGCCGCCAACGTCTGGAGCCGACAGCACCAGGTCCCGCTGTCCGTCGTCACCCGGTTCGCCGAGCAGCGCGGCTTCGACCTGGCGAGCCGCCTGCCCTGGGGCGCTCCGGTCTACCACGGCAGCTGGGAGGGCCGGTCGATGCGGATCGCCGCCTACACCGAGCCCAGCCTGCTCTGGGAACGCACCAGCGGGATCGCGCGCAGTTGGAACGTCCTGGCCGACGGGCGCTGCTACGCCTCCCTGGAGGACCGGGCCAGCGAGATCGTGCCGGAAGGAGCACCGGCATGAGGTTCGACGAGTTCCAGGAACTCCGGCAGCGGCGGCTCGGCGCCACCCCGTCGCTCCTGGACGCGGCCGAGACCAACGTCTACCGGGCGCTCGCGCCGCTGCGACCCGAACCGCCGGCCGGGCCGGGCACGGTGCACCGGTGCGACCTCGCCCGTGCCTGGCTGCGGCGGTACGAGCTGCCGGAGGAGTGGTCCGGCCGGGCCATGGTCTGTCGAGGGGTCCGGCACGGGCTGGGCGTGGTGTTCGACTGGCTGCACGCCGGGCAGGCGCGGTTGTGGCTGCCCAGCGACGTGTACCCGGTGTACTTCGAGCTGGCCCGCACCGCGGGCCTGTCGCCCGCGTCCTACCCGACGCTTCCGGCGCCGGTCCTGCCGACGTCGCCGGCCGACGACCGGCCCGAGTACCTGCTGCTCGCGAACCCCAGCAAGCCGCTCGGCCGGTACCTGACCGATGCCGAGTGCGCCGCGGTGATGTCGTGGCTGCGGGGGTCGCCGCGCCGCCGCCTGCTGATCGACGGCGTCTACGACCTGGGAGCACCGTTCGCGGCCGGTACACGGCGACTGCTGGACACCGGTCGTGCCGTCCTGCTGCATTCGGTCACCAAGGGGTGGCTGTGGCCGCGCACGTTCGGTGTGGTCCTGCTGGGGCCGGAGCACGCCGAACTGGCCGAGGCGTTCCGGGCGGACCCGCCGACGCCGGCTCAACTGATCCTCGCCGACCGCCTGCTGACCGAGCACGGTGACGTGCCCCGGCGGGTCGTCGACGAACTGGCAGCACGGGCCGAGCGGTTGTTCGCGAGGCTTCCGGCCGACGTGTCCGGGGCCATTCCCGCGGCGACCCGGACGTGCCCCGGCAACTACTTCTTCCCGGTCGGGATCCCGGCGGAGACGCTCCGGCGCGAGTGCGGCGTGCTCGCCGTGCCGGCCGGCGTGTTCGGGGAGAGCGACTGGTCCGGTGCCGTCCTGACCAGCCTTGCCGATGCGTTCGGTGCGGGGTCGAGTTCACGAACCGCCGTCTGACGGCGCGGGCGTGGCCAGGGTGTTCCAGAAGAGGTGTTCGTAGGCCTGGAGCAGGAGGGCGTGTTCGCGGGCCGCGGTGAGGGTGCGGTCGTCGAGGGGGTGCGGGCCGAGGGATTCGGCGGCCTGTTCTTCGAGGGCGGTCGCGGGCTGGGCGAAGAAGTCGAAGAACGCGCAGGCTTCGTCCGGGAAGCCGTAGTGGCGGCGCAGGGCCTCGGCGATCGTGGCGCAGTAGCCGCCCCAGGCCGCGAAGTTCGCGACGAGGGCGACGGCTGACGCGGACGGCTGCGCGTTGAGGGCGAGCCAGGCGAGGTACGCGGGGTAGGCCTGGCAGCCGGCGAGGGGCGGGTGGTGCGCGAGTCCGTCGGGGTCGACGCCGCAGGCCGAGGCGAGGGTGGGGAGGGTGCGGAGCGCGGCGCTCTCGCCGTCGGCCAGGGCGGCGAACCAGGCGCCCGCCGGGTGGTCGGCGCAGCGGGTGGCGAGGAGGAGCAGGCTGCGCCGGTCGGAGGTGATGATCCGGTGCTGCTGGGCGGCGAGTTCGGCGAGGGCGGTGAGCGGTGCCCGGCCGTCGGCGAGGGCCGTGACGACGGCGGGGGCGGTGTCGCCGGGCGCCAGTTCGGCGCGCAGCCGCTGGATCTGGGCGAGGATCGGGTGGTTCACCTGGTGCCTCCGTGGACGGGTGCTGCGGTGGGGCGCTGGTTGCTGCGGCCCCGGTGTCCCTTCCTATCGCCTCGCCGGGGGCCTGGTGCGGCGACAGGCCGGGCGGGCGGCGGGCGCCGCCGCACCCGGCGTGTTCGTCGGCGCGGGCCGTCAGGACGAGCCGCAGGCGGTGGCGACGTCGCCGGCGGCGCTCGCGATGGCGCCGAGGTCCGGCTGCCTGCCGTTGTCGACGGCGTTCTGCGCGTCGTCGATGGTCCTGGACAGCTTGTCGGTGGCCTTGTCGAGCTTGCCGTTGGTGCCGCTCTCGCGGACCTTCTTGACGTCGTCCTTGATCTTCTTCAGGGCGTCGAGCGTGTGCTGCCGCTTGCTGTCGTCGGTGATCTGCCCGACGTTGATCGCCGAGTCGGCCAGGTCCTGGACGTCGCCGGTGACGCTGATGGCCCGTTTCCCGCAGTCGAGCGCCTGGTCGGCGTCCTTGCAGGCGCTGAGGAGCGGGGCGGCGGCGAGCAGTGCGACCGCGGCGATCGTGATCCGGTACGGCTTCCTTGTCATGTCGGTTCCCTCCCGTCCTCACCAACGCCGAAACGGGCTGCGGCGGTTCCGTCGCCCTCGGGCGGCGGTTCAGGCGCCGCCCGCCGTGCCGGAGCGGGCGAGGACGGCCGCCGCGAGGTGGTCGCGGAACCAGCGGTGGTCCGGGGCGGCCGAGTTGCGCGGGTGCCAGGCCATGCCCAGGTCGAGCGGGGCGAGGTCGAGGGGGATGGGGAAGGTGCGCAGGCCGAGGGCGGTGATGGTGTCGGGGAGCCAGCCGGCGAGGCTGAGTGCGACGAGGTCGGTGTCGCGGGCGAGGAGCATCGCGCTCGTGTGGCTGGGGACGACGACCGCGACGCGGCGCCGCAGGCCCTTCCCGGCGAGCGCGCGGTCGATGGGGCCGAGGCGCCTGCCCTGGCGGGAAACGCCGATGTGGTCGGCGGCGGCGAAGTGGCGGGCGTCGACCCGGCCGTCCTTCCGGCCGCTGAACAGGGGGTGGCCGGCCCGGGCGACGCCGACCAGCGGGACGCGGGTGAGCGGGCGGGTCCGGATCTCCGGGTCGAGGTTTCCGAGGACGCCGAGTTCGACGTCCACCCGGCCCTGGCGGAGCGCGGGCCCGTCCTCCAGGGCCTCGGGGAGGAAGACGACGTCGACGTGCGGGGCCTCGGCGCGGATCCGGTCGGTCAGCGTCCCGGCCAGGCCGACGAGGAGGAGTTCGGAGGCCTGCACGGTGAACGTGCGGTCGAGGTGGACGGGGTCGAAACCGGCCCCGGGCCGCAGGACGTTGTCGCAGGCGCGCAGCAACGCGCCCACCTCCTCCCGGAGTTCGAGTGCGCGCGGGGTCGGGACGAGCTCCTGGCCGGCGCGGACGAGCAGGGGGTCGCCGACGGCGCGGCGGAGCCTGGCGAGCGTGCGGCTGGCCGCGGCGGGGGAGGTGCCGAGGCGTTCGGCGGCGCGCGTCACGCTGTTCTCCTGGAGCAGTGCGTCCAGGGCCCGCAGCAGGTTGAGGTCCATGAGTGGCTCCTGAGCCGGGTCTTTGCATCTGAAGCAAGGATTGCGTGTTCATCTTTGCATTGTCGGTGGGTGCGGCGGACGGCGAGAGTGGAGCTGTCCAGGGAGGCGCCGCCGAAGAGCGTCTTCCCACTCCGATCAAGGAGTTCCTCATGCAGCAGTCATCCCGCGGAGTCCGTGAAGGCCGCGATGGCGACGTCCTGGCGGTCGTCAGCCAGAGCGGTCCGACCGTCTCGTTCTTCGACGCCGCCACCGACCGGCTCCTCGGGACGGTCGAAGTCCCCGCCGAGCCACACGAGTTGATCTTCGACCCGGCCCAGCGCCTGCTGTGGTGCACGACGGCGTACCACTCCGGCTACTACCATGTGAACAGCGGCCGGAGCACGAAGCTGACCGCCATCGACCCGGACACGCGGCGGATCGTCGAGGTCGTCGACCTCTCGCCGGAGCACGGGCCGCACGGGCTCGCGCTGGACCCGGCGCGCCGCCGGCTCTACGTCAGCGTGGAGGGCTCGGAGGGGCGGCCCGGCGGCGTCGTGGTGGTCGACACGGTGACGCGCCGGCCGGTGGGACGGATCGACACCGACGCGCCCGGCCCGCACTGGTTCGCGATCGACCCGGCGGGCCGGACGGGCTTCGCCACCAACAAGGAGGCGCCGTTCGTGTCGGTCGTCGATCTCGACCGGGGCGTCCTCACGGCGAAGGTCGGCGTGCCGGGCAGCGAGGGGCTCGCGGTGTCCGCCGACGGTGCCCACGCGTTCGTCGCCGCGCCGTACGCGTCCTTCGCCCCGGGAGAGGGGGAGCGGCCGGTGAACGGGATCCGGGTGATCGACGCGCTTTCGGCGTCCGTCGTCGACGTGCTGCCGACCGGCGGCGTCGTCCTGCCGGTCCACCTGACGTCGACGGGCCGGCTGCTCGCGGGCGAGCTCCGGATGGAGGCCCGACCGGGGGAGCGGCTGGGCCGGCACCTGCCGGGGCGGCTCACGGTGTTCGACGCGGGGGCGCGTGAGCGGGTGGGGTCGGTCGAGGTCGGGCTCTTCCCGCTGACGATCACCTCCTCGCCGGACGGCCGGCTCGCGTACGTCGCCAACGTCGTGTCGTCCACCGTCGACGTCGTCGACCTGGAGACGCTGGAGCGGGTGTCCCGGCTGGACGTCGCCCGCAACGGCGAGCCCGGGGCGCACGGTCTGGCGTACGTCCCGCGTCCGGCCTGATCCGCGCCGCCGACGGCGAGGGGGTCGGGGTCGGGGCGGTGCCCGGGTGCGGACGGTCCCGGTGGTCGAACTGTGCAGCACAACTGTGCAGGTGAACTGTGCAGCAAGGCTGGACAGTCTGGGCTGATGAAACTACCGTGGACGGCGTGAACGAGAAACCTGCCGACGTCGGCGAGTCCGCCGCGCGCGCCGCCCGGGAACTGCGCACGCTCCTCACCCGGTTGCGCCGTGCCCTCAAGGAGGCGGACGACACCACCGGCCTCACCCCCTCCCAGACCTCGGTCCTCAGCCGGCTCGTCGCCGACGGGCCCGCCTCCGCCGCCGCGCTGGCCGCCGCCGAGCGGGTCCGCCCGCAGTCGATGGCCGCGACGCTCGCCGTGCTCGTCGAGCGCGGGTACGTCCAGCGCCGTCCCGACCCGGAGGACGGGCGGCGGCTCCTGGTGGGCCTCACCGGGGCCGCGCGCGCGATGATCGCGGACAGCCGTCAGGCGCGCGAGGAGTGGCTGGCGCGCGCCCTCCAGGACGGCTACACCGAGGCCGAGCGCGCCACCGTGCTGGAGGCGCTGGCCCTGCTCGACCGGCTGACCGTCCGGTGAGCGGCGCCGGGGCCCTGCTCACCAGGATCCGGTCGATATCCCGTGGCGGACAACGGCCGTTCCGGGAGGGGGAGTTCGACCGGCGGCTGATCGCCCCGATGGTCCTCGGCTCGGTGCTGAACCCGGTCAACTCCTCGATGATCGCCGTCGCCCTGGTGCCCATCGGCGCCGCCTTCGGAGCCCCGCCCGCGGAGACGGCCTGGCTCGTCTCCGCGCTCTACCTCGCGACCGCCGTCGGCCAGCCCGTCATCGGGCGGCTGGTCGACACCTACGGGCCCCGTCGCCTCTACCTCGCCGGGACGTCGCTGGTCGGCGTCGCGGGCCTGCTGGGCGCGCTCGCCCCCTCGCTCGGGCTGCTGATCGCCGCCCGGGTGCTGCTGGGCCTCGGCACGTCGGCCGCCTATCCGGCCGCGATGCACCTGACCCGCAGCGAGGCCGTGCGGACCGGGCGGGACAGCCCGGCCGGCGTGCTCACCGTGCTGGCCGTCGCCAACCAGACGGTCGCCGTCATCGGCCCCACCCTCGGCGGGCTGCTGATCGGGGCCGGCGGCTGGCGGGCCGTCCCCGCCGTCAACGTGCCGCTGTCGGTGGCCTGCCTGGTCCTCGGCGCGGCCCGCCTGCCGAGGCGCCCCGCCCGCGCGCGGCGCACCTCCGCCCGCCTCGACGGCGCCGGGATCGCGCTCTTCGCCGCCGTGCTCGTCGCCCTGATGCTCTTCCTCGCGAAGCCGCAGGCCGCCCGCTGGTACCTGCCGGTGGCCGCCGTCGCCGCCGCGTGCGCCTTCGCCGTACGGGAGTTGAGCGTCCGCGATCCCTTCGTCGACGTGCGGACGCTCGCCGGGAACCGCCCGCTGGTCGTCACCTACCTGCGCCAACTCCTCGGCTACACCGCCTCCTACGCCTTCCTCTACGGCTACACCCAGTGGCTGGAGGAAGGCCGCCGGCTCACGCCCTCGGCCGCCGGACTGGTCCTGCTGCCGCTCTCCGGCGCCGCCCTCGCCGTCTCCGCCGCCACCGGCCGCAGCACGGCCGTCCGCGGCAAGCTGGTCGTCGGCTCCTTCCTGCAACTCGCCGCCTGCTCGGCGATGTCGCTGGTCGGATCCGGGAGCGGGATCTGGCTGCTGGTCGCCGTCGGGACACTCGCCGGGATCCCGCAGGGGCTCGTCGGGCCGGCCAACCAGGCCGCCCTCTACCACCAGGCCGACCCGGCCCGGATCGGCGCCACGGCGGGCCTGCTGCGCACGTTCACCTACCTCGGCGCGATGGCGGCCTCCGCGGCCGGCGCCGCGTTCTTCCCGCACGGCGCCACCACTGCGGGGCTGCACCACCTCGCGCTGTTCATGCTCGGCGGTGCCGCCCTCTTGCTCGCACTCGTCCTGCCCGACCGCTCGCTGCGCCGGCTCGCATCGGCTGCGCCCAACTGATGCAAAAGCAAGGGGAGTTGCTCGCCCGCTACGCCTCGTCGAGGCTGGTGCGCCACGCGTGGACGTCAGGGGAGAGCTCGACGGCCTCGGTGGGGCAGCCCTCCCGGACGAGCTTCAGGAGGGCGTGCTGCTCCTCCAGCCAGCCGGGGGCGGGGGAGAGGATGAAGCGCAGGGTCACGCCGGAGTCCTCGGCGTCGGAGACCGTGACCCAGACCCCACCTGGCCGGCCGGGCTCGACCCGAAGCTCCGGCCCGTGTTCCTCGTCCAGCCAGCGGACCGCCTCCCGGCGGGAGAGCCGTTCCAGGGCGGCCTCCCATTCAATGAGGTGATGTTCCGTCAGGACCGTCACGAACCGGGCGGTCAGCGCCTCGGTGGTGGCGACGATCTCGCAGTCCAGCCGGCCGTGTCCGAGCGGCGTGACCGGGGCGTGCCGGCCGAGGATGCGGACCAGCAGGCTCTTCCCGGCGCCGCCCTGGCGGTCGGCGAGTCTGATCAACTCGTTCTGCTGCGAAGCGACTTCACTCATCGTGCACTCCCGGTGACAGCCTTCCAAAGGTGCTCATCCTCGCGCAGGTGTTCGCCCGACGCCAATCCCGGTGGTGGCAAAGGTCGTTGTGGGCGCACGGGCGGCCCGTTCGGTGCGGGGGCCGGACGGGCCGCGCTCGGAAGGGCCTCAGCGGTGTTCCGGGCGGCCGGTGATGGCCGTGGTGAAGATCGGGGTGCCGTGCTGGTGGCCGGTCACGACGGCGGTGAGCGCGTCGGGGTCCTCGGCGCGGGTGAGGCGCGCGGTGACGATGGTGGGCGCGTCGTGCTCGGCGTACCGGTGGTAGGTGGTGTTCATGGTGGTCGGCGCGACCGTGACCGGGGAGGTGAGGGCGTTGGCGGCCTGGCGAGCGGCCTCCAGCAGGACCATGCCGGGGATGTGGTCGATGGCGTGGTCGAAGAGGATCGGGTGCCACGGGTCGGGCGTGAGGTGCCAGGTGTCGGGCTCGTCGGACGGGGTGAGCACGACGTCGGCGGGGCGCAGTCGGCCGACCCGGGCGGGTGGCAGCGGTGGGTCGGCCGGGGCGGGCGCGGGGACGAGGCGGTCGGACCCCGGAGCGTCGGCGGTCCTGCCGGCGCTCCGCAGGCGCCGGTACGTGGTGTCCGAAACGGTGGTGAATCGGCCCTGGCTGGTGGCGGCCACATGGGGGCCGCGGCGCACGGTGACGGACATGGTGAAGTCGATCGTGCTACGGCCTCTGTGGCGTGGCACGACTCTCGCTTCGAGGGTGAGGTCGGTCGGCGTCGCACCGATGGAGAGGTGCCGGGGGCGGGCGGTCACGTCGAGGTTCCAGATCATGAACTTGTGGTCGAGGGGGACGCCGAAGCGGGTGTGGGCGAGGTAGAGCGCGGCTTGGCGGGCCGTCTCGGCGGCCTGCATCGGGTCGTGCCGGGTGCCGTCCGGCGTGCTGAAGAAGGTGTGGGCTCGCGGCCACTGCGCGGTGACCGTGAACGTGGTGTCGGTCAGCTGCTCACTGCCGGTCAGGAAGACCTCGGCGTGGCAGGCGCGGTGGACGTACTCCTTGGGGACGGTGGTGGTCAGTTGGGGCGTCGAGCCGGTCGGGTGGTCGGCGGGCCGGGAGGCGGACCCGGCATGCGCGGGCCCGAAACCGGGGAAGCCAGTGGAGAGGTCGTCCGGAAGGTCGTCGGAGAACCCGGAGAAGAGCCCGGTGGAGAGGCCGCGGGGAAGACCGGCGGCGGCGCCCGAGGGCGCGGGGGCACGGTAGGCAAGCTGGGTCATGGGAGCGCTCCGAAGGGCCGTGGCGGGCGGGAAGGGCTGCTCAGGGCTCGTAAGATACGTACCTTCCGGTTTGGTTTTCAAGGAGTCCGGCCCACGGTTCGTCGGCGACCCAGCGTTGTGGTTCCTCTGCTCCGGGGGCGCACCGAACCGCCCGGGAGTCCGGCGTCGGCGGCGTGCGGGCGTCTGACCTGCGGTGAGTT
The DNA here is from genome assembly GCF_040650235.1 of Kitasatospora sp. NPDC048722. Taxonomy (NCBI): domain Bacteria; kingdom Bacillati; phylum Actinomycetota; class Actinomycetes; order Kitasatosporales; family Streptomycetaceae; genus Kitasatospora; species Kitasatospora sp. NPDC048722. The sequence goes on along the minus strand of NZ_JBEZGX010000073.1, from coordinate 11,789 downwards.
CGTCAGGACAACAACACTTGGGCGTTGTTTGACCATGCTTTGGCCGGAGCGTGGTGCTGGGAAGTGGGAGGCGCCGTTCCGTGCCGGCGGATCGGGGGTGAACCATCCGTCGGCCTGGCCGACCCGTACCGTTCACACGGTTCTTACCGTGGCCGGCGGCGGGCACGCGCGGTTTGGAAGGGGGGCCTGCCGGTTCCTGCGCGGGTAAGATACAGGGTGTTTGGTTTGGTTCTCCGGGACGGTTCAGGGGTGGTGGCGTTGGTTCGGCAGGAGAGGGCGGTCCAGACCCGGCGGTCGATCCTGGAGGCCGCGGCGTCGGTCTTCGACGAGTTCGGCTACGAGGGCGCGACCATCGGCGAAGTGGTCGCGCGCGCGGGCGTGACGCGCGGGGCGTTGTACTTCCACTTCGCCTCGAAGCGCGACCTCGCGCTCGGCGTCGTGGAGGAGCAGTTCGTGCAGGGGCCGCTGCCCGAACGGAGCTGCAAGCTCCAGGAGTTCGTCGACACCGGGATGGTGGTGGCGTACCTGATGCCGCGGGACGCGCTGCTCAGCGCGGGCGCGCGGCTCTCGCTCGGCCAGGACGTCTTCGGCGACCTGCGGGGCGGCGCCTTCGAGGGCTGGATCACCCGGGGGGAGGAGATGCTCACGGCGGCGAAGGAGCGGGGCGAACTACTGCCGCACGTGGTGCCGGCCGAGACCGCCTGGCTGCTGATGGGCGCGTGGACCGGCGTGCAGATCCAGTCTCAGAAGCTCACCGGGCGGGCGGACTTGGAGCGGCGGGTGGCCGGGCTCTACCGGCTCGTGATGCCGAGCATCGCGATGCCCGGCGTGCTCGCCACGCTCGACCTGGCGCCGGACCGCGGTGCCAGGGTGGCGGCCGAGGTGGCGGCGCGGGCGGCGGGGGACGGGGCCGGCTCGGCCGACGCGGCGTCAGGAGAGGTGAGAGAAAGCGGAGTTGCGGCCGTGGGCGGTCCGGACGCCGGCTGAGGACGGCAGCCCCCTGGTCCTCGTCTGTCTCCGATGGCGAATCGTCCGACACAAAACAAACAGCTCGGTCGGTTTTCCATTGACAAACCGTCCGCCCTGTTTTTGGATGGTGGCGGGTGCCCTGCCGTCCGGCTGACGGGTGCTCGGCCGACCGGTGGCCGTCGGGGTCGCCGACGCGTCTGGATGTGGGGTGGTCATCGTGGAGATCCGGGTGCTGGGAGCTTTGGGGGTCCGGGTGTGCGGGGAGTCGGTGGTGCCCTCCGCGCCCAAGCCGCGGCAGGTGCTCGCGCTGCTGGCCTTACGGGCCGACCAGGTCGTTCCGGCGGGCGTCCTCGCCGAGGAGCTGTGGTCCGGCCGTCCGCCGCGCAGCGCGCGCACGACCGTCCAGACCTACGTGCTGCAACTGCGCGATCTGATCGACAGAGCGCTCTCACGGGCCGACGAGCCCTGCGCCGCCACCTGCGCGAAGGACGTCCTGGTGACGTCGCCCGGCGGCTACATGCTCAACACCGGGGGCGGCACCGTCGACCTCCACGAGTTCGAGCGCCTGGCCGGCCTCGGATACCGCGCGATGGACGGCGGCGACCACGCGCTCGCCGCCCGGCAGTTGGCCGACGCCCTCGCCCTGTGGCGCGGCCCGGCCCTCGCGGACGTCCCGCTCGGCGGCCAGCTCGCCGTCGAGGCCAAGCGCTTGGAGGAGACCCGCCTCTGCGCCCTGGACCAGCGCATCGAGGCCGACCTGCGGCTCGGCCGCCACCGGGTCCTGCTCGCCGAACTGACCGTCCTGGTCGACCGCTACCGCACCCACGAGAGCCTGCACGGCCAGTACATGCTCGCCCTGCACCGCTCCGGGCGGCGCGGCGAGGCGCTGGAGGCGTACCAGCGGCTGCGGAACACCCTGGTGCGGGAGCTGGGCATGGAACCGTCGGCGGTGCTGCGGCGGCTTCAGCGCACGATCCTGCTCGCCGGGCCGGAGCGGGTCGAGCCGGAGCGCCCGGTCGCGGTCCCGTCCGGCGGGGGCGATCCGGCGACGCGGCCCCGGCTCAGCCGGATCGGGTGATCGGGTCCCGGAGCCTTCGCGGCGGGTGCGGAGCCGGCCGGTGGTGAACCCGATCGGTGGGCGCGAACGGGGCGCCCGTGGACGCTCGTGCTCGCGACCGACGCCACGGACGCCACGGACGCCACCGACACCCTGATGCCCCGTTCCGCCCCGACCCATCGTTGCCCCCGGAGCATCCCGGGCGGCTTCGACGCCCGATTCCGACACCGCGTCCGGTTTCGCCGGTGGCGGGCGGGGCGGGTCGGGACCGTCCGCCTCCGCCGGGTCGGGACCGTCCGCCTCCGCCGGGTCGACCTTGGCGGACGCCGAGCTGGCCGCCGCCGGGCAAGGGCCGGTCGGCCGGGGGGCGGTCGCCGACGAGGTGCTCACGTAGGTTGGGGAACCGGCCGCCACCGTGGCGGTCATGCAACCGATCTGCCGCTGAACCACACCTCAACTCCCGGGAGAACACAGATGCGTTGGCGAACCTTGGCGACGGCCGTCCTGCTCGCCGCGGCTTCCGTGGCAGGACTGGGCACACCCGCCGCGACCGCGGCCGACCGCGGCGCGCTCATCCCCGCCGCCGACCGCGAGATCCAGTTCACCGCCGACGGAACCACCGCCTACGGCACCCTCCACGTCCCCGCCCACCGCGCCGGGCACCGCCTCGCCGCGGCACTGCTGCTCCCCGGCAGCGGGCCGACGGACCGCAACGGCGACGAGCCGCCCGCGCTGACCCCGGGCACCCTCGCCCTGCTCGCCGACACCCTCGGCGGCGACGGCGTCATGACGCTGCGCTTCGACAAGTACTTCACCGGTCGCACCGGCCCCGGCGCCTACCAGGGCGACCCCGGCCGGCTCGACCTCGCCGCCTTCACCCGCCAGGCCGCGGCCGCCTACACCACCCTGCGAGACCAGCCCGAGGCCGACCCGCACGCCCTGCTGGTGGTCGGCCACAGCGAGGGGGGCCTGCAGGCCCTCCTCGTCGCCCGGACGGTCCGGCCCGCGCCGGCCGGCCTCGCCCTGCTGGCACCGCAGGACGCGCGCCTGCTCGACCTCCTCGCCGCCCAACTCGCCGGCCAGCTCGACCAGGCCGTTGCCGCCGGCCAGGTGACCGCGGCGCAGGCCGAGGCGAACAAGGCGGGCGTGAGCGCCGCGATCGCGGACTTCCGGGCCGGCCGCCCGGCCGACACGAGCACCTTGCTGCCCCCGCTCGCCGCCCTCATGAACGCGCTGTTCGGCCCGAACAACGCCCGCTTCGTACGCAGCGACGACGCCGTCTACCCGCCCGACGTCGCCCGTGCGATCCGCCCCGGCACCCGGGTCACCGTCACGTGCGGCACCGCCGACGCCAACGTCCCCTGCGCGACCACCCCGCCGCTGCTCGCCGCCCTCGCCCGCGCCCGCACCACCGGCCCGGGCCTGCAAACCCTCGACGGAGTCGACCACTTCCTGCACCCGGCCGGCACGCCGGTGAACGACCACACCCTGGCGCCCGCGGCCGTGGCGGCCCTGCACGAGTTCGCCCGCCCCTGGAAGCGGTAGCCCTCACCAGGCCGGACCCGGGATCGGCGGACCGCCCCGGGCGCAGGCCCGCCGGCGGACCACGCCGAGGCGGTCGAGGACGTCGCCGCCGGCTGCTGGATCCACTCGGCCGAGGGCGGCCGCCGAGCGAGTTCCGCGACGGCGAGAGCCTGACGGCGGGACGCGTGCCGGACTGTCGGTGACGTGCGGTTCACTGCACCCATGACCGTTCACGACCTGGTGACCGCCCTGCCCGCACCCGCCGTCCTGCACGCCCGCTGCCGGGCGATCGCGCTGCTGGGGGCGATCCTCGACCCGCACGGGGCCACCCACGGGTTCGTCCCCGGCTGGCGTGAGGGCGTCGACCTCGCGACGATGGACAACGGCTCCGGCGACCAGTACGCGGTCGTGTTCGACCCGGCCGGGGTGTTCCTCTACGGCTTCGACCACGAGTGCGACGCCACCCCGTGGCGCGAGGACGAACGCGCGTCTGGCCCGGTCTGCTCGACGGCCTGCCCGCCCCGCTCGCGCACTACGCCCGGGCGGAGGAGTTCCAGTTCGACGGCTTCTTCGACGCGACGGTCTGCGCGTGGCACGAGAAGGGCGCGGAGGGGTGGGGAAGCGGCCCGGTCGAGTTCGCCGACGACGAATCGGACGGCGCCGACCGGCTGTTCGGCCTGCTGACGGACGGCACGGCGGGGGCGTACACCGACTGGGCCGGGGACTACTACGAACGCGACATCGACCACGAAGCCGTCCAGACCGTCCTGACCGGCGCCCCGCTCACCCGCCGAACGGTGGCCGCCCTGTCGGCGACCGCGGACTTCACCGCCGTCGCCGAGCAGGCCCGGAGCCTGGGCTACGCCCTCGACGAGCGCTGACCGCCGGGCCGTCACAGGACCGGCTGGGTCGCCTCCAGGCGCTGGACGGCGGTGCGGATGGCGGACGCGAAGTTCCAGAACAGCGGCAGGGTGCTGGCGGCGCGGTCGGCCCGGGTGTTCTTGCCCGGGGCGAACATCGCGGCGCGCAGGTCGGTGGTGATCTCCAGCTGGGCGCCCGTGGCCGTGGTCAGCGTCGTCGAACGGGCCGGCCTGTACGAACGGCGGATCGCGCTGCATCGTCGTCCGTCGGCGTTTGACCGGTCCGCCCTGACCAGTCGGCCTTGGCCGGGCTCCCGGCAGTGGAGCCCGGCCGGGGCGCGGTCGCGTCGGAGGCGGCGTGAACGCACTCGGCGTCGTAGGCTCGGAGCCATGCTGATCTACTCGATGGGCGTTTCGGTGGACGGGTTCATCGCCGACCGCGAGGGCGGGTTCGCCTGGTCGGTCCCCAGCGAGGAGCAGTTCCGCTTCCACATCGAACAGGTCGGGGAACTCGGCGGGTTGCTGTGCGGCCGCAGGCTGTACGAGACCATGCTGCCGTGGGAGACGGACCCGTCGATGCGCGACACGGAGCTCTGGGCCGAGTTCGCCGACGTGTGGAGCGGGATCCCGAAGGTCGTCTTCAGCCGCACGCTCGACCGCGTCGAGGGCAACGCGCGGCTCGCCAGGGCGCCGCTGGCCGAGGAGGCCGCCGCGGCGCTCGCCGCGACCGACCTGGACGTCGAGGTCGGTGGAGCCGACCTGGCGGCACAGGCGATCGGGCTCGGGCTCGTCGACGAGCTGCGCATGTTCCGCCATCCGATCGTCGTCGGTGGCGGCACGTCCTTCCTGCCGCCCGTCACGGAGGACGTCCGGCTGGACCTGATCGACACCAGGACGTTCGGCTCCCGCGTGGTCTACGAGCGCTACCGGCGGGCCCGCGACGCGTCGGGCTGACGCTCGCGACACTGACCGCGCTCGACACTGACCGCGCACGACACCGCCCACGTCCGGGCTCACCACCGGGGCATGCCTCCGTGCGGGCTGTTGACCACCAGCGCCAGTGACCCCTCCGCGAGGTAGAAGTGGTCGGGGAAGTACTCGACGTGGAGATGGCCGCCGTCGTCGAGTGCGGCCATGTCCCGCAGGTTTTCGGCCAGCACCGCCCGTGCCGGGGCGTCGCCGCTGATCACCAGTACCCGGCGCGACTCGTCCAGGTGCAGCAGCACTCCCGGACCGGGCGTGGCCCTGACCTCGACCCGTGCGAGGTCGTGGCGGCCCGTCGCGGCCGAGGACGGGAGGTCGATCACCCCTTCCCCCTCGGCCACCACGCGGGCCAGACGGTTCAGATCCTCGGCGGAGCCGGAGACGTCCCCCAGGGAGTACGAGGGATCGAATTCGATCTTCACGGGCGGTGGCGCTCCTTCACTCTCCGGCTTCCGGGCCGGTGGTGGCCTGGTCGGTCCATTGTTCTGGGCCGCTGCGCGGCCCCCCGCTGGAGGTGCGCGACGCGGGCCGGCGAGCGTCTGAACCGCGCGTGGTCCGCGGCCCCGATCGCCTCGGTGCGGCGCGGCCGATCGCGCCATGGTGAGCTGCTCGGTGAAGCACGACGGCCTGTCAGCGGTCCTTCCGTGCACGGCTGTCACTCCTTCGCGAGTGCGTGCCGCGGCGCGGTCGCCGGACCCCGCCAGGTCCTCCGTCAGGGCCAGACGAGCAGGACCGGGCAGGGGGCGTGGTCGACGACGGACGGGTGGCCGGGCCGAGGCTGCGCGGGCCGGGGTGGCTGCGGTCCCCGTCGCGGGCGAGGACCAGCAGGTCGGCGGCCTCGGACGCGGTGACGACCTCCCGTTCGACGCGGCCGGTGCGCACCTGGGCGGTGCAGGGGAGGTCGAGGCGCTCGGCGGCGGCGCGCACGAGGTGTTCGCCGGAGGCGGCCGCGAGGTGTTCCAGGCGGCCGCCGGGGTCGCCGCCCCAGCCTTCGTCCGGGAGATGACGGGAGTCTTCCCGGGGACGACCGTGGCCGAGGAGGCCGGCGAAGGCGCCGTGCGCGGGCCCTGGCACCTCGGAGCCGCGCACGTACAGCAGGACGATGTCGGCGCCGGGCGGGGAATGCTCGCGCGCGGCGTCGACGCAGGCGGGCCAGGTGCCCTCGGTCAGCCAGACGACGGTCGTCACGGGTCACGCTCCGATCGTGCGGAGTGACCCCCCACAGTGCCACCACGGCCACGATCAGGGAAGCGGGACGGTCGGCAGGCCCGCCCGAACCGCGCGGCCTCGGATGAACGAACTGCCGCCCCGTCGAAGCCGGTCGGTCGGTCCGGGTCACACCGAGGGCGCCCCGGTGCCGGCGCGGTCCGGAGAGCACGTCCGCGTCAGCGGCTCACTCCGCGAGCGCCTGGATCGCCGCGTAGCTGGGGACGTTCGGCATCGCCGGGAGGACGCCGTCGGCGCGCAGGGCGACGGCGGCGTCCACGGCCGCGCCGAGGGCGATGCGGAAGAGCAGGCCGCCCAGGCTGACACGACGGACGCCGAGGTCGGCAAGGGCCTTGAGGGACGGGCCACCGGCCGGGGCGAGGAGGTTGAGCGGGAGCGGGATCGCGGCCACCACCTCGGCGATGGTCGCCGGATCGGTCAGGCCGGGGACGAACACGCCGTCCGCGCCCGCGTCCCGGTAGGCCGCCAGACGGGACACCGTCTCTGCGGTGTCCGGCTCGCGCTGCCAGTGGGTGTCGGTGCGGGCGTTGACGAAGAGCAGGGGGACGGCCTCCTTGATCGCGGCGATCTTCGCGGCGTGCACGTGCGGCGGGGTGAGACCGCCGTAGGCGCGGCCGTCCTCGAGATTGACGCCGACCGCGCCGGTCTCGGCGAGCTCGGCGGCGAGGTCGGCGACCTCGGCCGGGTCGTCGCTGTAGCCGTTCTCGATGTCGACGCTGAACAGGAGCCTCCCGTGGCCGAACCTGCGGGCGAGCCGGAGCATTTCGGCGCGCGTCCCGCCGGTGCCGTCCGGCAGTCCGGCCGCGGCGGAGACGCCCAGGCTCGTGGTGGCGATCGCGGGGAACCCGGCGGCGGCCAGGGCGGCGGCGGAGGCGTGGTCCCAGGCGTTCGGCAGGAGCAGGGGCTCACCGGGGCGGTGGTGCAGCTCGCGGAAGGCCGCGGCGTTGGCGGAGGCGGTGTCGTTGGAGGCGGTGTTGCTCAAGGCTGCTCCTGAGAAGACGAGGTGGAGGGCGGCGTCCGGGGCGTCGGTCGCCCCAGTTTCCCTGGTCAGGCGCCCGGTGCCGTGGCGACGTGCCCGGCTCGGCCGTTCCGTTCCAGCAGCCCGGCGGCGAGCGCCAGCGCGTGGGCCCGGCCGGGGCAGCGGTGCGGGCCGGCACCGAAGACGAGGAGATCCGGCGCGTCCCGCTGGGCGGCGGTCACGTCGATCAACACGGCGTCACCGGCCCGGACTTCACGCTCCCCGACGCGGACGTCCGCGACCGCCCGGCGACGCAGCGCCGGCACCGGCGGGTCGTGCCGCAGCACCTCGCCGAGGACGGCCGCCGCGCCGCCGGCCGGGAGCCCGTCCGGCGCGGCGCGGCGGGTGTGTTCGACCAGGCGGGCCGTCGCGTCGCACGCCTGAACCAGCAGCCCGATCCGCTGCGCCGCGGCCTCCGTGTTCCCGTTGTCGCCGATGTGGGCGAGCAGCAGGGCGACGGCCTCGTCGGCGGCCTTCGCCTCGACGGGCGTCAGCGCGCCGCCGAAGTACCCGGCCGAGACGGTGACGACCGCCTCGGCCACGGCGTCCGGCCCCGGCAGCCCGAGCGCCTCCGCGAGGGTTCGGACGACCGCGTGCCGGTCGTCCGAACCCGCCGCCGAACCGGCTGCGGCCAGCCGGAGCCGCTCCGGGGCCAGCCCGGCCAGTCCGGCCTCGGCGTGGACGCGCCGACGTGCGTGCACCTGCGCGTCGCCGGTGAACCGGGCGACGGTCGCGCGCAGCCAGGCCAGGGAACCGACGGGGGAGTCCGCCGTGTCGGCGGCGGGTTCGACGACCAGCAGGGGCTGTTCGAGCACCACGCGGGCGTCGGCGTACGAGCGGACGTCGTGGACGAAGTGGACGGACGGTTCGGGGATCGTCATGGGGCCACGCTAGGCGCGGGAGAGTTCGGCGACCGCCGAACGATGGCGGGGCCCCTGGGGGGGAGCTGTTCGTCCTGCCCATGGACGACGAGGGCGAGCCCGTCCGGTTCGTCGGCGGTGCCTCCTGCGACAAGGCGGCCTGCTTCGGCGCCGGCCTGATGTCCACCCCGCTGCCGAACGGCACCGTGCTCCGGGGCACGACCGGTCACGACGACGGCTTCGCCGACGGCATGTTCGCCACCCGGGACCTGTCCGTCCGCTCCGTCTGCTCCGTCTCCAACCTCAGCCCCGACTTCGCCGCCCCGACCCCGCTGTCCACCCGCCTGCCGGACATGGTGCTCAACCCGTCCGCCCCGCAGGGGCACTGACGCGCAGGCGGCGCCGCCCGGGTGACCGGGCGGCGCCGCCGTCAGCGCGCCGGCGCCGTCAACGCACCGTCTGTGGCACCCGCTGCGCCGGAACGGCCGCCGTGCCCGCCGGCGTCGGCGTCGCGCCCAGCGCCGTCCCGCGCGTCTCCTCGGCCCACAGCACGCACACCAGGAGCCCGAGCGCCGTGGTCCCGGCCGCGATCAGCATGGTCGGGCCGGTGCCGAGCCCGGTCAGCGACAGCGGCAGCAGGTAGGTGCCCACGGCCGCGCCGATCCGGCTCACCGAGGTGGCCACGCCCACGGCGGTGGCCCGGATCTCGGTCGGGAAGAGCTCGTTGGGGTAGGTCCAGTCGAGCACGTTGGGACCGCCGCACAGGAAGGCGTACGCGCACAGCGCGGTCAGTGCGACGGCGGCCGGCGCGGTGGGCCACACGCCCAGCAGCGCCAGGGGGACGGTCATGAGCGCGAAGGACCAGATGATGACGGGGCGTCGGCCCTTGGTGTCGATCAGTCGCAGGGCGGGGTAGCAGCCGAGCAGGAACACGAGGCTGATCAGGCCGGTGCCGAGGGTCTCCATCACGGTGCCGCCCGGCATGCCGAACGAGGAGAGGATCTGCGGGCCGAAGGTGAGCATCGCGAACAGCGGGCCCACCTGGCAGAGGAAGAACAGGCCGCAGAACAGGGTACGGCGGCGGTACGGCGGGGTCATCAGCAGCCGCAGCCCGCCGGGGCGCCGTCCGGCGCCGACGGCCTCGGGCATCAGCTCCCGGCCGTCCACCCGCACGCCGAGGTGCTTCTCGACGACGCGGACAGCGTCGCCGACCCGCCCGTTGGCGGCCAGCCAGCGCGGCGACTCGGGGGAGCCGCGGCGGATCACGAGGAAGACCGCGCACAGCACCGTCGAGCTCGCCAGCATCCACCGCCAGCTGCCGGGACCGGCCAGCTCCAGGAACAGGTAGCCCACCACGTAGGCGAGGACCGAACCGGCGTACCACGCGACGATCTGCTGGCCGAGGAGGCGCCCGCGGTGCTTGGCGGGCAGCCACTCGGCGAGCAGGGAGGTGGCGATGGGGTAGTCGGCGGCCACGGCCATGCCGAGCACGAAGCGCAGCACGGCGATCGCCCACACCGCGTCGACCCAGAAGGAGAGCACCGAGCAGGCGACCATGACCAGCAGGTCGGCGGTGTACATCACCTCCCGGCCGATCTTGTCGGTCAGCACGCCGAACAGGGCGCCGCCGACGAACATGCCCACCAGGGCGGCGGCGCCGATCAGACTGACCTCCGCGGTGGACAGGCCGAGGTCGGGCCGCATCCCGATGAGGGCGACGCCGACGATGCTCAGGATGTAGCCGTCGAGCAGCGGCCCACCGGAACAGGCGAGGGCCAGTTTGCGGTGGAAGGCGGTGTAGGGGGCGTTGTCGATGGTCCGGGACATGGTCTCGGGGATCCTCCGGAGCGTACGGCGGCGCTGTTCGCGCGCCGTGCGCCGGGTAGACGACAGGACGGACGCCGCCCGGTCGGACGGCGTCGCCGCCCGAAGGCGACCGTCCACGGTTGCCCCGGTGCACCGGGGTCGCCACCGGGCCGAAGGTCGACCGGATTCCTGACGAAGGTCCCGAAGCGGACAGGCCCTCCGGCCGTGCCGTCGTGCCGCCCGCCCGTGTCTCACGGGGCCTGGAGCCGCCCCGTCGGCCCGGACGTCCGGCGGAGGTGATGCTCGTCACTCCGCCGGGGTCCATAGCACGGGCCGAATTCGCTGCCGTCAGCGGTCCACTGATCCCGCGTCCCCGGTGTCGTCCTCGGCGTCGCAGGAGGACGTGCCCGGGTCCAGCAGCGGCTCCTGCGTCTTGAGGTGCGCCGGGGCCGGCGCCCGCAGCGCGTGGTGGCCGGTGAGGCCGACGATGGTGCCAGCGCGATGCCGCTGAGGCTGAAGGTGTCGCTGGACTTCATGGAGACGTTGTCGATGCCGATGACGATGCTCCCGGCGGCCGGCACCAGGTTCAGTGGATTGCGCAGGTCCACCTTGGCGGTGATACAGATCTGCGCGCCGAGCAGGCCGATCACGCCGTGCAGGATGACGGGGATACCGGCTCCACCGCCGTTACGAACGCAAGGGCACCCACTTCGCAGCCTTCGCCACCATCGCCGCCGCCCTCGTCTGCCACCGCAGGATCGCCGAACGAGATGATTTCTCAGAGGCTGAGCAGGCCGATGGCGTGCCCGTCGGGGTCGACCACCGGCCACGAGGTCAGGCCTCGGGCGCGCATGGCGGTGGCTGCGGTGGCGGCGGGCATGTCGGGGGTGGCGAACGGGGCGCGGTCGAAGGCGGTGTCGCGGACCGGGGTGCGCTCGGTGGACGGGGTGCGGTTCTGGAACGGGGCGAGGTGCAGGCGGGTCAGCAGCCCGGCGCAGCGGCCGTCGTCGTCGCGGACCAGGAGGTGGTCGGCGCCGGAGCCGTTCAGGATGTGGATCGCCATGTCGAGCATGACGTCGTCGCTGATCTGGAGCTCGGGGCGGGTCATGAGGTCGCGGACCGTGGTGGTGGTCGCGGGGCGTTCGAGAGTGAGGGTCATGGGGGTTCCTTGGTGTCGTTTCTGCCTGGGCTGCCGGCCGGGGTACTGGCGGGGGAGGGTCGGCGGGGTCCGTCGGAGCGGCTCGGGGCTGTCGTTTCCTGTTGGTGAGCCGTGTGGGCCTGGATCACGGGGGTGGTTCAGGTCCGTTCCTGCTTGCTAGGCGGCGAGGGCGATGCGCTTGGGTGCCCGGCGGGTTCCGGCGGGGCTCTGGTTGTCGCGGCCGGGGGCGGACCGGACACCCGCGGCGGCGGCGTGGGTGGGGCGGCCGCGGCGGCCGCGGTTCGTGGACGGGCTGCGGCGGGGGCGTTCGACGACGGGGTCGGCG
>NZ_JBEZGX010000072.1:0-39147 GCF_040650235.1 Kitasatospora sp. NPDC048722 | reverse complement strand
TCTCATCGAGGAGCGGGTCATGCACGGCCACACCCCGTCGTAGTGGAGCCGATAAGACGGGTGTGACGGAGTGCCGAAGAGCCGGCTCAGCTGCCCTGGGGCCGGCCCTTCGGTTTCTCCCGTGTGACTTCGCGATCTTGCGCCGAGCAGGGTGAGAACTGGAACGGCCACCGCGTGATCATCAAGGGTTGTGTGGACTCATGACGATCACGCGGTGGCCGCGGATCACAGCATAGACGCCGCCCGCTGGCGGGCGATGTTTGACCAGGCCATGGCCCGGATCGCGAGTCGGTTCAAGCGGGTGGAGCCGCGCGCGACCGCCCGCGCCTTCGTGCTCGCCCTGCTGTCCGGCGTCGAGCGGAAGAACTGCTGGCGCCTGGCCGAGCAGGCCGGCCATGCCCGCCCCGGGCCGATGCAGCGACTGCTGCGAAGCGCCCGCTGGGACGCCGACGCGGTCCGCGACGACATCCGCGCCTACGTCTTCGAACACCTCGGCGCCGACGACGGCGTTCTGATCGTCGACGAGACAGGCTTCCTGAAGAAAGGCGCCGCCTCGGCCGGCGTGCAGCGGCAGTACACCGGCACCGCAGGGGCTTGTATTTCAATTACTGCTTGCTCTGGCGGAGTTGGTGGGAAGCTGGACCATGCCTGTGCGTCCGCCTGTCACCGTGTTACGGGCCAAGTTCGATCGGATCCTTCCGCACCTCGACGAGCGGCGCCGTCGGCTCTACCTGGCCAGCGAAGCTGTGGCCATCGGCCACGGCGGGATAGCACTGGTAGCCGCCGCCTCCGGGACCAGTGCTTCCACCGTCTCGCGTGGCGTGACCGAGCTGACCGGGGACCCGGTGCCGACGCGGAGGATCCGGGCTGCGGGAGCCGGCCGCAAGCCGTTGACGGTCACCGACCCCGGCCTGCTGCCGGCACTCGGGGCGCTGATCGAGCCGCACACCCGAGGTGATCCCGTCTCGCCGCTGAGGTGGACCACCTTGTCGCTGCGGACCTTGGCCTCGACCCTCACGTCACAGGGCCACCCGGTCAGTGCCGCGACCGTCGGGCGCCTGCTGCACGGCCTGGGCTACAGTCTCCAGGGCACCGTCAAGACCACCGAAGGCGCCGGCCATCCGGACCGCGACGCCCAGTTCGCCCACTTGAACGCCACGGCCGCCGCCTTCCTCGACGACCGGCAGCCGGTGATCAGCGTCGACACCAAGGCCAAGGAATGGATCGGCAACCGCGACCGTCCCGGCCGCACCTGGCGCCCGGGCAAGGACCCGATCAAGGTCGACTGCCACACCTTCACCACCAGCGACCAGCCCGTCGCCATCCCCTACGGGATCTACGACATCGCCACCAACACCGGCTGGGTCAACGTCGGGACCGACCACGACACCGCCGAGTTCGCGGTCGAGTCCATACGCCGCTGGTGGTGCAAACGCGGACAGGTGCACCATCCGAACGCCACCCGGCTGCTGATCACCGCCGATGCCGGTGGTTCCAACGATCCCCGTCGCTGGACCTGGAAGAAGCACCTGGCAGCCTTCGCCCTGGAAAGCGGCCTGGAGATCACGGTCTGCCACTTCCCACCGGGCACATCGAAGTGGAACAAGATCGAACACCGAATGTTCTGCCACATCACCGCGAACTGGCGCGGCCGGCCGCTGACCAGCTACGAGGTCGTCATCGAGACCATCGCCGCGACGACCACACGGACCGGGCTGACCATCGACGCCGAGCTGGACACCGGCAGCTACCGCCTGGGCTCAACGGTGAGCGCCTCCGAGTTCCAGTCCCTGCCGATCATGCCCGACGCGTTCCACGGCGACTGGAACTACACCCTGGCCCCCGTTCCGCCACGGACCCCAGAACTGCCGGTGTCCGCCCGGCGGGTCAACCCCGGCCTGACCGAGATGCTCAGCGATCCGGCCCTGACCGGCATGCCGCGGGCCGACTTCGAACGCCTGGTGGCAGTCTCCGAACCGTACTGGGACGCCCTCGCCGAGGCGGCTTTCCAGCGGCGCTTCCACCGTCCGCGCAGCTACCTCCACCCGCAGACCAGCAGCATCGACCACTACCACCGCCTCCTGGCGGCGCTCTTGCGCCGCCGCAGAGCGATCACCAGCACCCTCCTGGCCCAGCTGCTGGGCGTCACCCGCACCAACCTCTCCAACCAGTTCCAGGACGGACACCGACTCCTGGACCTGCACCGCATCGACGTCACACCTCTGCCCGGATCTCCCGCCCGAACCCTCGAACAGCTCCAAGCTCTTCTGCCCGAGTCTGTCGCCAAGGGAGATCAAACCTGACAGTTATTCAGATACAAGCCCCAGGGCGGATCGAGAACACCCAGGTCGGCGTCTTCCTCGCCTACGCCTCCAGCAGGGGACGTGCGTTGATCGATCGTCGTCTCTACCTGCCCGACGCCTCGTGGTGCCAGGACACCGAGCGCCGAACCCGCGCCGGGGTGCCCGACCAGACGAAGTTCGCGACCAAGCCGACGCTGGCCGGACAAATGATCGCGGCGGCACTGGACGCCGGGACCGGTGCCTCCTGGGTGACCGGGGACGAGGCCTACGGTCAAGACCCGGCTCTGCGTGCCCTGTTGGAGTCCCGTCGGATCGGCTATGTCCTGGCCGTCGCCTGCAGTACGCGGGTGCGGATCAACCAGGGACGAACCGCCGTCCGCGCGGATGCCGTGGTCGGCCGTCTGCCCGCTTCGGCCTGGCACCGGCAGAGCGCCGGAGCGGGGGCGAAGGGGCCGCGCTACTACGGCTGGGCCTGGATCGAGATCGGTACCGACGGCCACCGGCACCTGCTGATCCGCCGCAACCCGCACAGCGGCGAACTCGCCCTCTACCTGTGCTGGTCCCCGAGACGGGTGCCGCTGTCCGAGCTGGTCCGGGTGGCCGGGACCAGGTGGTGTGTCGAGGAGTGCTTCCAGGCCGCGAAAGGCCAGGTCGGCCTGGACCACTACCAGGTCCGCCACTGGACCGCCTGGCACCGGCACATCACCCTGGCCATGCTCGCTCTGGCCTTCCTGGCCGTCCTCGCCGTCGACGCGACGCCGCCAAGGACCGCACAACCGAACCGGCCCGCCCGCAGCACCGACCCGATCGATCTGACCGTCCCCGAGATCCGCCACCTGCTCGGCGCCTTCCTGGTCCCACCGGCCACATCCCCGCACAGCCTGCTGACCTGGTCAAACTGGCGCAGACTCCATCAAGCAACCGCCCGCCGCAGCCACTACCGGCGACGCCTCGCCGAGCCCTCAACCGGATAGATCACGAAGTCACACTGGAGTACTAGAGGCCCTGGGAGAGCAGGAGTTCGTGGGCGAGGCGGGCGGCTCGGGCGGGGCCTTCGGGGTCGGGCTCCTGGTCGGGGATCTCCTCCATGCCCTGGATGAGGGCACGGATGGCCTGACCGAGGGCCTGGACCTGGGCCTCCAGCATCTCCACACGCTCGACGGCACTCTCGACGTCGCGGCCGGGAGGGTGGAGGCCGGTGGTAGCGGATTGCGGTGACCGGGCCATGGCGGGCTCCTGTCGATACGTGGATGGGGCTATTCGGCGGGCGTGATCAGGCCGTAGTGGCCGTCGTAGCGGTGGTAGAGGACGTTGCCCCGGCCGGTGGACTCGTCCGCGTAGAACACGAACGGCTGGTCGTAGGCGTCGATGCGCCGTCTTGCGGCCTTGGGATCCATCCGGGGTGCGGGGGTCGGGCTGACGGTCAGCGGGACGGCGACGGGCCCGAGTTGCTCGGGGTGGGGGTGGAGCTGGGCGAGCCGGTAGCCGAGGGGTGCGGTGCGGTAGAGGACGCTGTCCTGCCCGGTGTCGATCTCGGTGAACAGGTGGAAGCCGTAGTCCATGGTGTTCATCTCGAAGGCGGCCTCGTCGACGCTCTCGCGGGCCAGGGAGAAGGACTTGTGCCGGATGATCTCGCGTTCCTCGGGCGGGCGGGGGAAGTAGTCGGGCCGATCGGCGGGCTCGGCGCCGTGCCGCCACTCGTGCTCGCCGGGCTTCGGCGCGCTGCCGCGCCGGGCTTCCCAGTGCTGGTGCAGCCGGGCCAGTTGCTCGGCGAGGCGGTCGCGCAGCAGGTCGATCGCCTCGGCCATGGACTCGGCGGCGACGTGCGCCCGGGCGGGGCGGCCGTTGACGTCCAGATTGGCCTGGGCGATGAAGGGGCGCTCGGTGGCGGGGTTGTGCATGTGGGTGAGCCGGATGCGGACGGACAGGACGGGCTCGGCGACGTTGTCGAGGAGGGTGAGGATCTTCTTGCGGGCAAGATCGGTGCTGCCGGACGGAAGATCGCCCTGGGCTTCGAGTTCGACCTGCGGTGTCTGGCTGGCCACCGGATCGGTTGTCATCGGATTTCCTCCGTTCGTGGCCGTGGTCTCACGCGTGTCGGGTGTGGCGGGTCAGGCCGCCGATTCCCTGGGCGGGGGCACCGGGGGCGCCGGGCGGCAGGACTCGGACGTCCGCACCGGTGAGCAGGGCCGAGCGGACTGCGGTGTCCGCGAGGTCCGCCCGTACCAGCGGGGTGGTGTCGGGCGGCGGGGTGGCGGGTTGATCGGCGATGTCGGCGGGGCCGGGGCCGAACCAGGCGGTGCGGCGGCCGGCCAGGTCCTCGGTGATCAGCAGGGTGCGCAGGGCGCCGTCGGCGAGCGCGCGTACGGTCGCGTAGATGCCCTCCGCCCCACGGCCGTGCGGTGAGAGCTGCTCGGCGTAGTCGCGGAGCAGCGCGCTCGTCTCCTGCCGACCGGCGCGACAGGTCTCGGCCTCGACCTGGGCCATGCGGTGAGGCCAGGCGCCGTCCGGGCTGCGGCTGCCACTGACCGGCCGGATGGCCACGTCGCGGCGGACCCAGGTGGGCAGGTGCTTGGTGAGGTACTGGCGGGCGCGGACGTCGCCGGCCAGCATCAGCACGTGGGCGTCCACCTCGGTCAAGGCCGTACCCAGCACTTCGGCGACCTCGACGGCGTTGTGCTCCCAGGAGTCCTCGGCGCGGTGCTGGTAGCGCATCTGGGACCGGCCGCCGGGCCGGTTGCGCTCGATCTCGTCGTCCGAGCCGACGATGGTCCGGGGGGCGCCGTCCGTGGCACCGGCTGGGTAGAGCCGCAGGTCCGCGCCGGTGCGGTCGACGACGGCGACCACGTGGGCGGGGTGTTCCTGGCGCCAGGTGAGCAGCGGCAGCAGACGCGGAAGCGGCGCCAACAGGGCCAGGTCCCGCTGTTCACAGCCCGGAAGGACGGCCGAGTGCGCCACCTCACCGCCTGCGGCGAAGGCGGCGAGCACACCGGAGCCGGGCTGGGACGAGAGGAAGCGCCGGGTCAGGGCATCCAGGTCGTGGGTGCCCGCCCCCTGCCTCGCGAGGTCGCGGCAGAACCCCTGCCAGCGCTCCTCGGCGTCCAGGCCCATCTCCGGGCGCGGATCGAGGTCGAAGTAGACCGACAGGAACGGGCCGGGCACGGCGAGCAGCGCCCGCAGGGCCCGGGTGCCGGTCTCTGTTCCAGTAGTCATGCGAGTTCCCTGGGAATGTGAGGTGGTCCGTCTTGGGCGGTGGGGGCCACGACGACGGGGCAGGGGGCGTGCGCCAGGCGAGGTCGGCTCACCGGGCCCGGCAGTGCCCTTTCACAGCCGCCGTATCCGCGGCGGTCCACGACCAGGGGTTCGGCACCGATGGCGTGCCGTAGCAGCGCCTCGGCGGCGTCGCCCTGGACGGCGCGCTGCCGGATGTCCAGCGGCGGCTCGGGGCCCGCCACGTCCTCGACGGCGCGGGCGAGGGCCTTCTGTGCCGAGCGGTCGGTCTGGGGGTCGGCCTTCGGCCTGGCCCAGGCGGTGACCGTCGGGTACGTCCAGGCCGTCACGGCCTCGACCACGGCACCGGTGAGCCGGGTCCGGTCGACGGCCCACCGCAGCGCCTGCCAGGAGACCTCCGGGCCGTCCACCCCTGCCACGATGCGGCGCACCGTGCGGGTCCCGCCGGTCGTGGTGGAGTTCGCTCTCGTTGCCACACCACCACCGTGCCCGGGCCACCCGCCCCCGTCCAAGGTCCGATCGCCTCCACCGGACGGGGCCACCCGGCCCTGTCGGCTCTCGGGACGCGACATCGGGATGATGCCGACAGCTCGGAGCAGGACGTGCTGGGCCTGCTGGTCCGGCACGCGGGGAGATCATCCGAGCGGACCTGACGGTCGTCGCCCTGCCGGAGGCCGATGAGCTGGAGGTGCGGCCGGCGACGGGACGGCGATCGGAGCAGCACCGGGGCCCTTGGTGAACGTGTCCGGGTACGGGGTCCTGCCGCGCCGGTCGTCGGTCGAGGAGCGGACGTCGTGGTTGCCCGCGAGCACGCCGTAGGCGACACCGGCGTCGTCGAGCGGCGCGAAGGACTTCGTCACGGCGGCGTACTCGGCGGGCAGCCCGTGCTCGGTGACGTCGCCGAGGCGGGCGAGGAAGACGATGGTGTCGTCCCCACCGCCCTCGCGGTTCGTACCGCCGTCGAGGACGGAGCGGAACGACGCCTCAAGCGGGGCGGGGTGGATCCGGTCCCCGTCGAACAGGTACTGCGTGTCCGGCGTGACGACGAAGGTGAACTTCCGGCTGTCGGGAGTTGGCTCCCAGCGGTCGCGCCGGGGTGCGGGGCTTGGGTGCGTCCGCCGCCGCGGGCTCGGACGCCTCCGCGGGCGCCGCGCCGGTGAACAGCCCGAGCCCCGCCGTGCCGACCCCGGCCCCCAGCAGCCCGGCCCCACGCAGGAACCGCCGCGCCGGCTCGCCGCCGCTGCACCGCCCCCGTCGATTTCCGCGGTCCGGGGGCAGGCGCACTCGTCGGACGAGTGGGAATCGTGCATGATCGCTCCAAGGAGTGGTGTGGCCCCGGACAGTGCGCCAGACGTCAGGGACCGAACGTACGTGGTTCCCGAAGTGCCCTGGACGGTGATGATGTTGGCCGTCTGGCTGTCGTACGTGTTGGTGCCGGGGGCGGCCAGGTCCCTCCAGACCGACCACGGGCCGCTCGGGGACGTCGCGGTGGCGTAGACGTTGTCGTTGAGGTACCAGCCCGACAGGTGCGACCCCAGCAGGTAGTAGGTGCCGCCCACCTTCATCATGGCCGGGGCCTCGATGCTGCCGCCGCCCAGGAGTGCGACCGGGCTGTCCACCGAGAGGTAGTCGGCGGAGAGCCTGTCGATCCGCAGGCCGCCGTTGTTGCGGTCCTCGGTCAGCAGGTAGCCCGTGCCGTCGGACTCCTGGAACAGGCCCAGGTCACGGCTGACATCGCCCAGCGGCCGGAAGCTGCCCCGGTAGACGTACGGGCCGCACGGGGTGCTGCTGGTGGCCACACCGGCCTTCGCCTCGGAGTAGTCGCCGCTGTCGATGTGCACGTACATCACGCACGTGCCGGTCGACGCGTTGTAGATGACCTTCGGCCGCTCGACGACCCGGTTCGGTCCCAGGTCTCCGCTGCTCTGCTTGGCCAGTGCGACGCCCTGGTAGGTCCAGGTGCCGAGGTCGCCGGAGGTGTGGCAGGGGATGTCCTGGAACGAGGTGTTCGCCGACGTCTCGCCGGTCGCGCAGCGGTGGGGCGACCTGGTACGCGGTGCCGATCCCGGCTACACCGGACAGCGCCCCCGTGTGCAGCTGTGGCACGGCACGGCCGACCCGATCCTGAACCACAACGATCTCGGTGAAGAGACCAAGCAGTGGACGAACGTCCTCGGGGTGGGGCAGACCCCGTCGTCGAGTGACACCCCAGCCGCCAACTGGAACCGGGCCCGGTATTCCAACGGCTCCGGCATCACACGGGTCGAGACGAACAGCATCGCCGGCGCCGGGCACCAACTGCCGATCCAGGGAACCCAGATGGCCGCCTACGCCATCCACTTCGTGGAGCTGGACGGCGGCACCGACCAGCACCGAGCCCTCGGGTAGTCGCTCTCCGCCTCCCTGCCGCTGACCTCCGTCCTTCGGCCGTCACTGCTCAACCTCCCGAAGCCCGGCGACACCTGCGTCCTCCTCGGCTGCTGCCCCAGCACGCTCACCACCACCGGCGGCGGGGACCGCCGCCACTGCCCGGCCCAGGATCCCTACCGCCTCATGGTCGAACCGGTCGACTCCGCCGTGCGGGGCGACACCGCGGCCCACGTCGTCCCGATCACCAGTCACTCCTCATCGTGTCGGCCCCGGACGCCGTCCGCGGTCACCTGGCGCGAGGGGACGGCTGACGGTCGACCCGACGACCGTGCCGGTGCGGTCCCGACCGACACACGGGGTCCGAGCTGGTGCGACGCGGTCCCGAGGTGTCTGATTCGATAGGGGCGTCGACCGTCGCCACCGCCCGAATTGGAGCAAGACCCTGAGTACGTCGTTCGCCGAGGCACTGTCCGTCGGCCTGCTGGTGCTGGTCCTGGTCTGCGCCGTGGTGCGGCCCTGGGGGTGGCCGGAGGCCGTGGTCGCCGTTCCGGCGGCGGGTCTGGTCGTCGCCGTCGGCGCGATCTCGCCGTCGGACGCCCTGGCCGAGGTCCAGCGCCTCGGGCCGGTGGTCGGGTTCCTGGCGGCTGTGCTCGTGCTCGCCCAGCTCTGCGACGACGAGGGCCTGTTCCACGCCTGCGGGGCCTGGATGGCCCGCACCGCCGCCGGACGGCCGCGCCGGCTGCTGGTGCAGGTGTTCGTGGTCGCCTCGGTGATCACGGCCGTGCTCAGCCTGGACGCCACCGTGGTGCTCCTGACCCCGGTCGTGTTCGCCACCGCGGCGCGGCTCGGCGCCCGGCCCAAACCGCACGTCTACGCCTGCACGCACCTGTCGAACACGGCCTCGCTGCTGCTGCCGGTCTCCAATCTGACCAACCTGCTGGCCTTCGCCGCCAGCGGGCTGAGCTTCACCCGCTTCGCCGCCCTGATGACGCTGCCGTGGCTGGCGGCCATCGCCGTCGAGTACGTGGTGCTGCGCCGGTTCTTCGCCGCAGACCTGGACGCCGGCGCCCCGGCCCCGGCCGACCTCGCGCCGCCGGAGATGCCGCTCTTCGCCCTCGTCACCGTCGTCGGCACGCTCGGCGGATTCATCCTCACCTCCGTGGTCGGGATCGACCCGGCGTGGGCGGCCCTGGCCGGGGCCCTGGTGCTCGCCGTCCGCGCGCTGATCCGGCGGCGCACCACCCCGGTCGCGATCGTGCGCTCGGCCGCCGTGCCGTTCCTGGCCTTCGTGCTGGCGCTCGGCGTCGTGGTGCGGGCCGTGGTCGACAACGGGCTCGCCTCCGCGCTCGGGCACCTCGTCCCGCAGGGCACCGCCCTGCCCGCGCTGCTCGGCACGGCGGCGCTGGCGGCCGTTCTCGCGAACGTCATCAACAACCTGCCCGCCACCCTCGTCCTGCTGCCGCTGGCCGCCCCGGCCGGTTCCGGCGCGGTGCTGGCCGTGCTGCTCGGGGTGAACATCGGCCCCAACCTCACCTACGCCGGGTCGCTGGCCACCCTGCTGTGGCGGCGCATCGTCCGCGAGCACGACACCGACATCGGCCTGGGCGAGTTCACCCGGCTCGGGCTGCTCGTCGTGCCCGCCGCCCTGCTGCTCGCCGTGGTGGCACTGTGGGGCTCCTTGCAGATCATCGGAGGCTGACACCGTGACCGTCGTCGTCTGGATCACCGAAGGCACCTGGCCCGCCTGCGTCGATGCCGCCCGTACGCACGCACCGCAGGACGCCGGGATCGTCCTGCTCCACGTCAGCGGGCGTGAGGTGCCCGGCGCCGCGCACGGCGCCTTCGCCGGGCTGCTCGGGCGCGGGCACCCCGAGCGCGATCCCGGCACCCGGTTGGAGGGGCTGGCCACCGCCTCCGGGCAGCACCTCCTCGACGCGGCGGCTGAGCGCCTGGGGCGCCCCTGCGCCCGGGTGGAGCGCACCGGCCGCACCGAGCGCGAGGTCGTCGCCGCGGCCGAGGGCGCCGAGCTGCTCGTCCTCGCCCGCGACGGCGACCGGACACGCCTCGGACCCCACAGCCTCGGGCCCGCCACCCGCTTCGTCGTCGACCACGCCCCCTGCCCCGTCCTGCTGGTCTGGCCGGAACCGGCGCCGGGCGCCGACACCCTCCCTCCCCCGCCCCGCCGGTAGCCCGCGGTCGGGCTACTCGCCTTCGGGGCCGGAGAAGGAGAGCCGGCAGCGGCCACCGGCCGGGAGGTGGAGCCGCAAGCGCCGGGGGTCGCCGGGGAGGGCGACGAGGACGGCGTCACCGCCCTCCTGGCCGGTCGCCACCGGACGGCCCGTCCGCTCGGGCAGGTGGAGGTCGACCGCCACGTCCCGCGCGGCGCGCAGCTCGGCCCCGGTCAGGGCGCCCTCGCGCCAGCTCAGGCCGACGGTGGTGCCGCCCCGCGCGCGCAGGCCGTGGACGTCGCCGTCCGGCCAGGACGGCGGCAGGGCGGGCAGCAGCCGCACGATGCCGTTGTGGCTCTGCAGGAGCATCTCGGCGATGGCGGCGGTGATGCCGAGGTTGCCGTCGATCTGGAAGAGCTGCGGCGGGTGCAGGTCGAAGAGGTTGCCCGCGAGGGAGGTGGCGAGCAGGCGGTCGACGGCGTGGCCGGCGAGGGGGCCGTCGCCGAGGCGGGCGGCCAGCGCGGCCACCCAGGCGAGGCTCCAGCCGGTGCCGCCCCCGCCGTGTTCCAGCCGGCGGTCCAGGGCGCGACGCACCGCGTCCGGCCGGGTGTCGTCGGCGAGCGGGTCGACGGCGCTGCCCGGGTAGAGGCCGTACAGGTGGGAGAGGTGACGGTGCCCCGGCTCCTCGTCCGGGAGGTCGTCCCGCCACTCCAGGAGGCGGCCGTCGGCGGCGGTGGACGGGGGCCGCAGGCGGGCACGGGTCCGGGCCAGTTCCTCCGCCAGGTCGTGGTCGACGCCGAGTTCACGGGCGGCGGCGACGGTGTTGTCGAGCAGTTCGGCGGCGAGCCAGTAGTCCATCGTGGAGCCGGCGGAGACGGCGGCCAGGGTGCCGTCGGCGAGCCGGAACCGGTGCTCGGGCGACGTGGACGGGCTGGTCACCAGGGTGCCGTCCTCGTCCTCGACGAGGAGGTGGGTGAGGAAGCGCGCGGCCTCCCGCATGACGGGGTAGGCGCGGTCGGCGAGGAAGGCGCGGTCCCCGTGGAACAGGTGGTGGTCCCACAGGTGGGCGGCCAGCCACGGCCCGGCCATCGGCCAGTGGAACCACATCGGCTCCCCCAGCACCGGGTTGGTGGCGCGCCAGATGTCGACGTTGTGGTGGCAGCACCAGCCCGGCGCGTCGTAGTACGCCCGCGCGGTGGAACGGCCGGACTCGGCGAGGTCCGTGACGAGGTCGAACAGCGGCTCGTGGCACTCGGACAGGCCCGTCGTCTCGGCGGGCCAGTAGTTCATCTGGAGGTTGATGTTCGACGTCCAGTCACAGTTCCACGGCGGCGTGACGAAGGTGTTCCAGATGCCCTGGAGGTTGGCGGGCTGGGTCCCGGGCCGGGAGGAGGCGATGAGCAGGTAGCGGCCGTAGGCGAACAGCTGGGCGGCGAGCCCCGGGTCGGCGGTGCCCGCGTTGGCGGCGGCGAGGCGCTCGTCGGTCGGCAGCTCCGCCGGCTGCCCCGCGCCGGGGAGCCGGAGGGAGGCCGCGCCGAAGAGCCGCTGGTGGTCGGCGACGTGGGCGGCGCGCAGCGCTTCGTAGTCCGTGCCCTCGGCGTCGTCGAGGCGACGGCCGGCCTCGGCGAGCGCCGTCCCGGGGCCGTCGGGGCGCTTGCGCCAGTCCTGGAACCCGGTGCCGACGGAGAGCAGGAGCACCGCCTCGTCGGCACCGCTGACCGCGATCCCGCCCTCCACGGCGCGGGTGCTGCCGTTGACCGTCCGCACGCGGACCGCGGCGGCGAATCCGGTGCCCTCGTCCTCCCGGTAGGCGGTGACCGTTCCGGGCCTGGTTTCGACGCTCACCGGGGCGCGCCCGTGGACCGCCAGTGCCGCCGCGCCGGTGACCGTGGCCGTGGCCGGGTGGGGCGTCTCCAGGCCCGCACGAAAGGTCAGGGCGCCGGGGGCGTCCGCGGTGAGGCGGACGGCGAGGAGGCCCGCCGGGGCCGAGACGAAGCTCTCCCGCCGGTAGCGGACTCCTCCTGCCGTGAACGACACGGTGTGCACGGCGTCGTCGAGGTCCAGGGCGCGCCGGTAGTCGGCTGCGTCGTCGTCGCCGCACGACGGGAAGGTCAGCAGGAGGGTGGCCAGCGGCTGGTAGGCCTCGGTGTCGGGGCCCTGGAAGTGCGCGGTGGCGATCGCGTGGGCGCCGGCGTGGTCGCGGTCGCGCACCGCCGCCCGCAGGGCGGGCAGGTGCTCGGCGGCGCCTTCCCGGTCGCGGGGGCCGGGCCCGCCGGACCACAGGGTGTCCGCGTTGAGGTCGATCCGCTCGGTGTGCACGCCTCCGTAGGCCGTGGCGCCGAGGCGGCCGTTGCCGAGCGGCAGCGCCTCCAGGAAGCCGTCGGCGGGGCGCCGGTACCAGAGCGGGTCCGTGGCGGGGTGCCGGGTGTCCATCGGCGCGGCGGCCTTCCGGTCGTGGTCGGGGCGGGGTCCGGCGTCCGGGGGACCGGGCCGGAAGAAGGTGGTCAGGGGGCGGTACCGGCGGTTCTGTAACGGCCGGTGTCCGGACGGGCCTGCGGGCATCTCAGAACTCCTCGGTGACGTGCTGCTGCTCGTGGTTGAGCCGGCCGGAGGCGAAGCCGTCGATCACGACCGGCGCCGGACCGAAGCCGGCGCCGGCCAGGACCTCGGCCAGGGAGGTCAACTGCCTTGCGGCGGCTACTACTTCGGCGTCGATCTCGACCCGGACGGTGTCGCCGAGGTCGCGCACGCGCAGTTGCCCGGACCGCAGTCCGGCGCCGGCGAGCGCCTCGCGCACCGCCCGCTCGGCGCGGTCCACGCGGGCCAGGCGGTGGCCGGTGACGGGTACGCCGTAGCGGATCCGGCTGGCCAGGCAGGGGGTGGCCGGCTTGTCCCAGGTCGGGAGGGACCACAGCCGACTGACGGCGCGTACGTCCGCCTTGCCGAGCCCGGCGTCCAGCAGGGGCGTGCGGATCCCCCGCTCCCGCCCGGCGCGGATGCCGGGCCGGAAGCGATCGGCCGCGTCGTCGGTGTTGGTGCCGGTGGCGACCTGGTGGAAGCCGCGCTCGCGGGCCACGGCGGCGATGACGTCGAGCACCTCGGACTTGCAGAAGTAGCAGCGGTCCCGGCCGTTGGCGCGGTAGCCGGGCCGGCTCAGCTCCTCGGTCCGGGGAGCCAGGTGCGTCACCCCCAGGGAGTCGGCCAGGGCACCGGCCGCGGCGAGCTCGCCGGAGGCGAGGCTCTCCGAGACGGCCGTCACGGCGAGCACGCCGCCCCTCCCCAGCGCACGGGCGCCGGCCGCGAGGACGAGGGCGGAATCGACGCCGCCGGAGTACGCGACGGCCACGGGCCCCGCTTCGCGCACCGCCGACAGCAGCGCGGCGGCCTTCTCCTGGACGGCGTCGGCGCCCATGGGTTCCCTGGTCACGGCGTACCGCCCTCCTCCGTCACTCGATCCGGGTGGTCCTGCTCGGCCAGCCGCCGCGCCCGGTCGGCGACGGTGCGCAGCGGGAGCCCGGTTCGCCGCGCGGCGGCCGCGGCATCGTCGTACTCCGCCTTGGCCCCGTAGGGGCCCTGTTTGACCCGCACGGGCATGCCGTCGACCTCGACGTCGCGGATCCGCCGGGGGGCCGCGACGCGGGTCTGGACGGTCTGGCGGACGCCGAGCGTTCCCGTCTCGGCGAGCACCAGCTCCCGGAGGCGCGCTGCGGTCCCGGGTCGGGCGAGGACGTGGAGCACATGCGCCGGGCGGCCCTTCTTCATCACGGCCGTCGTCGTCCACGCGTCGAGCGCGCCCTCGGCCAGGGCCCGCGCGATGGTGTGGGCGAGGGTCTCGCCCGTGACGTCGTCGAGGTTGGTCTCCAGGGTCACCACGGCCTCGACCGCCTCGGCGGCGGCCGACGGGGGCAGGGGTCGGCCCAGTGTGACGGCGACGACGTTCGGCCGGTCCGCGAGGACGCGGGTGCCGGCGCCGTAGCCCGTCGCCACCGGCGTCATCGTGGGCGGCGGGCCGTAGCGGGCGCCGGCGGCGCGGAGCAGTGCGGCCCCCGTCGGTGTGACGGTCTCCCCGCGCAGGTCGGTGCCGGTCACCAGGGCGCCGGACAGCAGCTCCAGCGTGGCGGGGGCGGGGCAGGGCAGCAGTCCGTGCGCTGCGCGGACGCTGCCGGTGCCGAGCGGGAGCGGCGCGCAGACCACCTCGGTGACGCCCAGGGCGTGGAGGGCGGCGGCGACGCCGACGATGTCCACGAGGGCGTCGTGGCCGCCGAGTTCGTGCAGGTGGACCTCGCCGGGGTCGGTGCCGTGCAGGCGGCCCTCGGCGCGGGCGATCGCGGTGAGGGCCGCGGTGCCGAGCGCGGCCACCGCCTCGGGCCGCGCGGCGGCGGCCAGCTCCAGCAGGTCGGCGGCGCGCCGTTCGGTGGCGGTGTCCGTCACCCGCACCCGGGCGCTGGTGGCGGTGAGCCCGTGCACGGTCACCCGTTCGGCGTGGAGTTCCCAGCCCGTGAGGCCGGTGGCGGCCACCGAGGCCCGGATCTGCTCCAGTGGTGCCCCGACGTCGAGCAGGGCGCCGAGGAGCATGTCGCCCGCGAGGCCGGTGAACGGGTTGATCCAGCAGATCATGCGCGCCTGCTCCCCGCCCAGGCGAGCCGGTGGGCGGCCATCGCCGCGCCGAAGCCCGAGTCGATGTTGACCACGGTGATGCCGGCGGCGCAGGAGGCGTGCATGGCCAGCAGGGCCGTGACACCGGCGAGGGACGCGCCGTAGCCCGTCGAGACGGGCACGGCGATCACCGGGCAGCCGACGAGGCCGCCCACCACGCTGGCGAGGGCGCCCTCCATGCCGGCCACCACGACGACCGCGTCGCCGGCCCGCAGCTGTTCCCGGACGCGGAGGACGCGCTGGAGGCCCGCGACGCCGACGTCCTGCACGGTGGTGACGGCCAGTCCGACGGCCTCGGCCACGGCGGCGGCCTCCGCGGCCACCGGCCAGTCGGAGGTCCCGGCGGAGACGACGGTCAGCGCGAAGCCGTTCGCCGCGGCCGGGCGCCAGACCAGGAGACCGGCCGTGGCGTCGTACGAACCCGCCGGCAGCTGGTCGAGGACCTCGGCGGCGGTCCCGGGGTCCACCCGGGTGACGAGGACCGGGCCGGAATTGTCGCGCAGCAGCTCGGCGACGATCGCGCGGATCTGGCCGGGCGTCTTGCCGGGCCCGTAGACGACCTCGGGCAGTCCCTGGCGCTGTTCGCGGCCGATGTCCACCTGGGCGAAGCCGAGGTCGTGGACGCGGGTGGGGTGCATGTGGCTCTGCTCCTCGCGGGTGCTGCGGTCAGGAAAGGTGCCGGCGGGCGAGCTCGGCGCCGGTCTCCCGGAGCAGCCGCCGGGTCTCGGCCATCGCGGTCCCGGGGGCACAGGAGGACCTGTCGTTGCGTCATTTCGCGGACGCTCCGTCCCGGCGCAGGTACGGGATGGTCATGGGCCCTTCCGGCAGGACGCACGCACGGGCGCCCGGGCCGGCGGCGGCGAGTGCCTCGGCGACCGTCGCGGAGATGTCGGCGGTCTGTTCCAGGTGGGCGCTCGCGAGGTCGGCGTCGCCGAGGTGGGAGGTGTGCATCACCACCCGGCACGAGGACTGGATCCGGGCCTGGACCTGCACCTGCCACTGGTCGGGCACGGTCCGCGGCCTCGCCCCGATCTCCGAGAGGAGGGCCTGCGGCGACGGGGCCGAGGCGAGTACCTCGCGGTAGGAGCCGTGGTCGGGGAACCCGTCGCGGCACTCGGCCGCGCAGACGATGAGGCCGCCGGGCCTGACCACGCTGTGGGCGGCCGACATGCCCTTGACGGACTGGTAGAGGTTCTGGTCGAGCGGATGTCCCGCGTTGGTGGTGACCACGACGTCGAAGAGGTGGTCGACCGGGCGCATCGCGATGCGGCGGGCGGCGGCGGTGGCCGCCGCGTGCATGGGCAGCAGGTCGCCGCCGAAGGCTTCGACGATGCGCTGGTCGCGGTTGAGGACGACGTCGAGCGCGAAGGTGACGCCGGTACCCGCCGCGATGGCCCGGACGTCGTCGTGGACGGGGTTGCCGTGGGTGACGCCCCAGGTCGCGCGGGGATTCCCGATGCGCTTGGCGTCGTGGAGGACCAGCACGGTCTCCAGTCCCGCGAGGCCGGGGGCGACCAGCTTGGGGCCGCCGGAGAACCCGGCGAAGAAGTGCGGTTCGACGAAACCGGTGGTGATCCGGACGTCGGCCTCCACCCATGCGCGGTTGAGCCACACCGGCACGTCGTCGCCCCAGCGGCCCATCCACGCCAGTGCCGCGTCGTCGCGGGCGTCGTGGTTGACGATCCGGATCCGGTCGACCACCTCGTCGCCGAACATCCGCCGCAGCTCGTGCGGGTCGTTGCCGCGGTGGGTGCCGGTGGCCACCAGGATCACCACGTCCTCGGGCCGGACGATCCCGTCGAGTTCGGCCAGCACGGCCGGGATCATCAGGTGGCGCGGCTGGGGCCTGGTGCCGTCGCAGGCGGAGATGGCGACCGTCTGGCCGCGCCTGACCCGCTCGCGCAGCGGCGGACCGGCGACCGGTCGGCGCAGCGCGGCGCGGAGCGCGGCCGTCCCGTCCGCGGCGCCGTTGTGGTGCAGCGGCTCCACGACGGTGGTGACGGCCGGGTCGACGTCGATGTCGAGCCCGGTTTCCCCGTAGGCGAGTCGGACCTTCATGCCGGCGGCTCCCCCTCGCCGGGCCGCGCCGGTTCGTCCAGCCCGTAGATCCGGGCCGCGGTGCCACCGAAGACCTGCGCACGCTCGTGGGCGCTCAGAGCGTGCGTCAACTCGGCGGCTGCGTGTACGACGTGCTCGTAGGACGCGGCCACCAGGCAGACCGGCCAGTCGGAGCCGAACATGACCCGCGCGGCTCCGAAGGCGTCGAGCGCGGTCTCGGCGTAGGGCCGCAGGTCCGCCACGGTCCAGCCGGTCGGGTCGGCCTCCGTCACCAGGCCGGAGAGCTTGCAGAAGACGTTGGGCTCGCGTGCCAGTTCGCGCAGGTGGCCGGCCCAGGGTTCCAGGTCTCCGCGCGCGATCGGCGGTTTGGCGAGGTGGTCGAGGACGAACGGCTGCTCCGGCAGGGCGCGCACCGCGTCGATGGCGGCGGGCAGTTGATGGTCCCTCACGAGCAGGTCGTAGCAGAGCCCGGCGTCGCCGACCGCGCGCAGCCCGCGCCGGACGTCGGGGCGGGCGAGCCAGGCCGGGTCGGGTTCGCCCTGGACCAGGTGCCGTAGGCCGACGAGCCGGTCGCCGCCCGGTCCTCGCCGGAGTACGGCGAGGGTGTCGGCGATCCCGGGCGCGGTGAGGTCGGCCCAGCCGACGACGCCCGCGATCAGCGGTTCGGCACCGGCCAGGGCGAGGAACTCCCGGGTCTCCGCGGCGTCCGGCAGGACTTGCACCAGGACGGTGCGGTCGATGCCGGCCGCCCGGGCCCGGGGGGCCAGGTCGGCCGGCCCGAAGTCACGCCGGATGGCGGCCAGTTCCGGCGCGTCGAGCCAGGAGTGCGGGCGCCGGCCCAGCTCCCACAGGTGGTGGTGCGCGTCGACTCTCACGCGCCTCGCTCCTCGTTCGGTGATTGACGATCGGTCAGGTCGGGTCCGGGTCCGGCCGCGGCCCGGTCACGGCCGGGATCCGTCCTTCTTCGGCCAGGTGGTCGCGCAGCCATCGTTCGGTGGTGTTGACGTGCATCAGGGCGGCGGCCTGGGCGAGGTTCGGGTCGCGGGCGACGAGGGCGTCGAGGATCGCCACGTGTTCGACGATGGTCCGCTCGGCCGCGTCGGCGTCGGCCAGACCGCGCCACACCCGGGCCCTCAGCGTGCGCCCCGAGATGTGCTCCAGCAGGGTGGCCAGGGTTTCGTTGCCGGTGGCGCGGATCACCGCCCGGTGGAAGGCCGCGTCGTGCATGGTCAGCAGCTCGATGTCGTCCCGGGCGTCCCGCATGGCCGCCAGGTGGCGCTCCACCTCGGCGAGGTCGTCGTCGGTGATGCGGGTGGCGGCCAGCGCGGTGGCGACCGGCTCGAAGAGCCTGCGCACTTCGGTGAGTTCCAGGACGGTGTCCCCCTGGAGCAGTTCCACCGCGCCGCCGAGCCCTTCCAGGAGCAGACCGGGCGCCAGGCTGGTGACGTAGGTGCCGTCGCCGCGCCGGATCTCCAGGACCCGGGCGACGACGAGCGACTTGACCGCTTCGCGCATCAGGTTGCGGGACAGACCGAGCTCGGCCGCGAGCTGCTGTTCGGGGGGCAGCTTCGAGCCCGGGACGAGCTCGCCCTCCCGGATCATCCGACGGATGCGGGCGATGGCTTTGTCAGTGAGCGACACGGCGTCAACGTATCAGGTGATCCCATGTCCAGGAAGACATCCGATTCCCCCGTTCGGCGAACTCGGCATTCGAGCTGCCACTATGTCGTCCGATGAACCACCCCCTCAGTGCCCCGAGAGGGCCTTCTCTCCCTATTCATCCCATGGATCGATCGGACGGCAGCCTCTCGTGGCACCTCACGGCGCGGCGCGGGCCGTTGCCCGAATGCCATGGGCCTCATCAGTCGAGAGCCTTCGGCGGGATGTCTCGGACAGCGACGATCGGGTGCAGCCGGCGGGTGTGATCGAGCGGGCGGGGCCGGCCGGCGAGGCGCAGCGGTACGGTGAGGCGGTGGTCGGTGCTGGAGGCGGAGATCCGCAGTTCCAGCGCACCGGGCTCGACGATCCGCCCGCCGTCGCGACCGGTGAAGGACGCCAAGTCGGCGGGGAGGGTCAGTTCCACGCGGCAACCGGCTCCGGCCGCGAGCTCGATCCGTCGGTAGCCGACCAGTCGCTGCACCGGCTGCACGACGCCGGCCACCGTGTCGTGCAGGTAGAGCTGCACCACCTCCGCACCCGCCCGCGCGCCGGTGTTGTGGAGGTCGAACGCGACGTGGAACTCGCCGTCGGTACCGGTCTCGGCCACCCGCACGTCCAGGCCGGACCACGCGAACTCGCTGTAGCCGAGCCCGTGCCCGAAGCCGTACGCGGGGGTCGGATCGGCGCTGGAGACATCGCCCGCCTGGGCGAGCCGCGGGGCCAGGTAGGTGGTGGGCTGGACGCCGGGGTGGCCGGGGACGGAGACGGGCAGGCGTCCGGACGGGTTGACCCTCCCGCTGAGCACGCCGGCGAGCGCGCGGGTCCCGGCCTCGCCGGGGAAGAAGCACTGGACGATGCCTGCCGCCTCGGTGACCGCGCGGCCCAGCGCGTACGGCCGTCCGGCCAGCAGGGTGACCACCACGGGCGTCCCGGTGTCGAGCACCGATTCCAGCAGGTCCCGCTGTCGTCCCGGAAGTTCCAGCGAAGCGGCGTCGCACCCCTCGCCGCTGGTGCCGCGCCCGAACAGCCCGGCCCGGTCACCGAGCGCGAGCACCACCACGTCGGCCCACCGGGCGGCCCGTACGGCCTCGGCGATGCCGGCGGTGTCCTCGCCGTCGACCGTCACGCCGCACACCGTCCGCAGCTCGCTGTCGCCGAACTCGTCCGCCAACGCCTCGCGCAGGGTGGGGAGTTCGATGCCGAGCGGGGTCTTCGGGTGTTGGCCGCCGACGTGCACGGGGAAGGAGTAGCAGCCGAGCACCGCGGTGGGTTCGTCGGCGTTCGGGCCGATCAGCGCCATCCGGGCGGGGCCGCGCAGCGGCAGCACGCCGTCGTTGCGCAGCAGTACCACGGCCTGTTCGGCGACTTCGGCGGCGAGCGCTCGGTTGGCGGGCGGATCCAGGTCGACGGTGCCGCGCAGCGCCTCGGGCTCGCTCAGGTCCGCGTCGGCGAGGGCGGCGGGTACGGGGCTCCAGTCGGCGTCCAGCAGCCCGAGTTCGGCCTTCTGGACGAGGACTCGGCGCAGCGCCCGGTCGATCAGCCGCTCCGGGACGGTGCCGGTGACGACCGCGTCGAACAGTGGCTGCCCGAAGGTCTTCACGGTCGGCAGCTCGACGTCGACCCCGCTCGCGAGGGCCAGGGCGGCGGCGTCGGACCAGTCCTCGGCGACGCCGTGCAGCGCCTTGAGGAAGGCGATGCCGAAGTAGTCGGCGACGACCGTGCCGGTGAACCCCCAGGTGTGCCGGAGCAGCCCGGTGAGCAGGGCTTCGTCGGCGGCGGAGGGAAGGCCGTCGGTGTCGGTGTAGGCGTGCATGACCGAGCGGGGACGGCCTTCGCGGACGGCCATCTCGAAGGGCGGCAGGATGACGTCGGCGCGCTCGCGCGGGCCCATCGAGACGGGGGCGAGGTTGCGTCCGGCGCGGGAGGCCGAGTACCCGGCGAAGTGCTTGAGGGTGGCGACGATCCCGGCCGACTCCAGGCCCTGGACGTAGGCGGTGGCGATGGTCCCGACCAGGTACGGGTCCTCGCCGATCGTCTCCTCGACCCGCCCCCAGCGGGCGTCGCGCACGACGTCGAGCACCGGGGCGAGGCCCTGGTGCACGCCGACGGCCCGCAGGTCGCGCCCGATGGCGGCGGCCATCGTCCGGACGAGCTCCGGGTTGAAGGTGGCGCCCCAGGACAGGGGTACGGGGTAGGCGGTGGCGCCCCAGGCGGCGAAACCCGCCAGGCACTCCTCGTGGGCCAGGGCCGGGATGCCGAAGCGGTTGGCGGCGGCGATCCGCCGCTGGGTGCGCAGCAGCGAGAGAGCGCCGAGCGCCGGGTCGACCGGGGCGGTGCCGAAGGGGCGGGTCAACTGGCCGAGCCCGTGGGGCAGAAGGGTGTCGAGGTCGGGTGGCGGCGCCATCTCGTGCTGGTGCGGGGCGACTTCCGCGCCTTCGTCGCTCGCGCCCACCCAGACGCCGACCAGTTGGGCGGTCTTCTCCCGCAGGGTCATCACCGCGATCAGGGCGTCCGCCCTGGCCTCCGGTGGCAGCGTGGAGTCCTGCCAGGGGACCGCGCTCGGGGAGTTGCCGTGGTCGTTCACTTTCCTCCCAAACCCGTCAGGCCCTGGACCAGGGCGCGCCGGGCGAACAGGTAGACGACGAAGACGGGGAGCATGGACAGCACCACGGCGCTGAGCAGTCCGGGCACGTCCACGCCGTGTTCGGTCTGGAACTCGTAGAGGCCGAGGGTGATGACCTTGGTGGAGTCGGACTGGGTGAGGATCAGCGGGAAGAGGAAGCCGTTCCAGGCCTGGAGGGCGGCGAAGACCACGATCGAGGCGAGCCCGCCCTTGGACAGCGGGAGCACCAGCTGCCGGAACACCCGCGCCGGGGACGCGCCGTCCACCGCCATCGCCTCGTACAGCTCGGGGCCGATGTCGCGCATGGCGCCGGTCAGCACGAGGGTGCAGACGGGCAGGCAGAAGGCGGCGGTCGGGAGGATGACACCGGTCAGGTGGTCGTACAGTCCGGTCTTGCTGATGACGTAGAACATCGGCACGATCACCGCCTGGGCGGGGATCGCCAGGCCCAGCAGGAACAGCCGGAACACCCAGCCGGTGGCCCGTCCGCGGGCGCGCACGATGGCGTAGGCGAGGGGCGGGACGACCAGCAGCACTATGGCGACCACACCCCCGGTGACGGTCAGGGTGTTGAGGAGGTCCTTGCCGAAGCCGCCCGAGAGGTCGGTCAGGTAGTTCTGCAGCGTCCACTGCGCGGGCGGCTTCAGCGGGCCCTCGGTGGAGTAGTCGGAGCGGGTGCGGAAGGTGGCGATCAGCAGCACGTACAGCGGCAGTCCGACCACCGCCAGCCACACCAGGGAACCGAGCCCGGCCAGGACGTTGGGGCGCCGGCGCATCACAGGCCCTCCGCCGTGCCGCGCATCCGGTCGTAGCCGGAGAGCCTGACCACCGCGAGCGAGATCAGGGTGGCGACCACCACGAGGACCAGCGCGATGGCCGATCCGGTGCCGAAGTCGAAGCCCTTGAAGGCCTTCTGGTACATGTAGTAGGCGGTGACGGTGCTGTCGGTGCCCGGCCCTCCCTGGGTGAGGATCAGCACGGTGTCGAAGGTGGTCAGGCCACCGACCACCATCAGGATCACCGAGGTGATGACGGTGTTGCGCAGCTGCGGCAGGGTGATGTGGAAGAACTGCCGCACCCGGCCGGCCCCGTCGACGGCCGCGGCTTGGTAGAGCACCTGGGGGACGGCCCGCGCGCCGCCCTGGTAGATCAGCGCGTGCAACGGGGTGAACTGCCAAACGCCGACGAAGGTCAGCACCCCGATGGCGCCGCTCCTGCTGCCGAGCAGGTTGCCGTCCCCGAACAGCCACGTGAGCTGGGCCGGCACGCCGAAGTTGGGGTCGAGGACGGCTCGCCACACCACCGAGACGGCGGTCGCCGAGAGCAGCAGCGGCACGAAGTAGACCGCCGAGAGAACGGCCCGGTTGCGCTGGTGCCCGGCGGCCCAGACGCCGAGCAGGAGGCTGACCGGCGTCTGGGTGACCACGCCGAGGGCGGTGAGCAGCAGGGTGGTCCACACGGACTGGAGCATCACCGGGTCGTGGAGCAGGGTGCGCCAGTTGTCCAGGCCGTTGAAGCGCAGTTCGCCGATGCCGTCCCAGCTGGTGAAGGAGAGCACGGCGACCAGCAGCAGCGGTGTGAGCGCGAACAACACGAAGAACACCGCAGCGGGGAGCGCCCAGACGAGACCCGGGCGGGTCGTCTCCGCGCCGGGCCGTGCACCGCGCGTCATGAGGTCGGCAAGGCCTGCATGGCCTTGATGAAGCCGTCGGCGTCGAGCCTGCCGTCGAAGAACTGCTGGACGGCGGTGTGCATCGGGGTCATGGCGCTCGGCGGGTAGGCCTGGTCCCACGAGAGCTGGAAGGAAGGTGCGGCCTTGACCAGCTCGTACTGGGCCTTGGAGTAGGCGGGGCTGGCGGAGAGGTCGAGGAACCCGATGGTGCTGGTGGTGGTCGGCAGGTTGCCGATGGCCAGTTGCGCCTTCACGAACTCGTCGGAGTACATCAGTTTGAGGAAGGCCGCGGCGGCCTCCGGGTGCTTCGTCCGCTTCAGCACGGAGTAGAAGTTGTTGGTGTTGCCGACGACGTCGGCCGGGTCGCCCTTGCCGCCGCTCAGGGCCGGGAAACCCGTGTAGCCGAGGCCGGACTTGGCGAAGTCGGGGTTGGCGTCCTGTTGCGTGGAGTAGTACCAGGAGCCCATCAGCTCGAAGGCGGCCTTGCCCTTGGCGACCAGGGCAGGTGAACCGCCGTCGGTGAACTTCACGGAGTCGGAGTTGCTCCCGAAGGCGCCCGCGTCGACCAGTTGCTCGAGAGCGGTCAGCGCCCTGCGGCTGTCCTCGCCCGCCCAGGCCTCCCGGTCGCCGCCCAGCGCCCGCTGGAAGAGGCCGGGGCCGGCGATCCGGTCGTAGAGGTACTCGAACCACATGAGGGTCGGCCACTGGTCGCCGCCGCCGAGCGCGATCGGAGTGATGCCCCTGGCTTTCAGGGTCCTGGCGGCGGCGACCAGGTCGTCCCACGTCTTCGGCGGCGTGAGCCCGGCGTCCGCGAGCACCTTCTTGTTGTGGAACAGCAGCACCGGCTGGGTGCCGCGCATCGGTACGCCGTACGGTTTGCCGTCCACCACCGCCGAGTTGAACACGGAGGGCAGGAAGTTGTCCTTCAGGCCCGGGTCCTTGGCGATGAAGCCGTCCAGCGGGAGCAGCAGCCCGGCCTTGACGAACGGCTGGATGGAGCCGCCGCCCCAGTTGAAGAACACGTCCGGGGCCCGTGGCGTGTTGATGACGGTCTGGAGCTTCTGCTGGTAGTCCGCGCCGGGGACGGTGTCGAGCACCGCCTTGACCGCGGAGGTCTTGTTGAACGTGTCGACGATCTGCTTCTCGACCTTGTTGGCGGCGTCGCCGTAGACCAGCACGTGGATCGTCCCGGCGCCGGAGTCCGAGGAGCCGCCGCCGGAACCGCAGGCGGCGGACGTGCCCAGGAAGAGTGCGGTGGCCGCGGTGATCGCGGCGAATCTCGATCGCATACCCTGCCCTCTGCTTCGAATGTTTCGAGCAAGTTGCCGAAATGCTGTGGGAAACCTAGGACCGGTCCGACGGAGAGTCAAGAGTGCCGACGGGATCGGCATCGGCCGATCGGCGGGCTAGCATCCGTGCGGTACGACGTGGCTGCGGCCGCGCCGCACCGCCGACCACGACGGAGTTCGCCCGGCAAGGGGCAGTGCAGGAGGAACTCGTGACCAGAGCGGCCACGCTCGCCGAGATCGCGCAGGAGGCCGGCGTCTCCGCGCCGACTGTTTCGAAAGTCCTGAACGGGCGCGCCGATGTCGCCCCGGCCACCCGGGAGCGGGTGGAGGAACTGCTGCACCGGCACGGCTACCGGCGCAAGCGCGGCAACCGCCAGGCGAACCCGTTGCTGGAACTGGTCTTCCACGAGCTGGAGAGCGCCTGGGCGGTGGAGGTGATCCGCGGCGTCGAGAACGCGGTGCGCGAGGAGGGCCTGAGCATCGTGCTCTCCGAATCCGCCGGGCGGCACGGTCCCGGCCAGTCGTGGGTGGACGCGGTACTCGCCCGCCGCCCGACCGGCGTGGTGCTGGTGCTGTCCGACCTGGACCGCTCCCTTCAGGAGCAACTGGCCCGCCGGGACATCCCGTTCGTGGTGATGGACCCGGCCGGCGACCCCGGCCGGGAGGTGCCCGCCGTCGGCACCACCAACTGGGACGGCGGCCTGGCCGCCACCCGGCACCTGCTCGACCTCGGCCACCGCAGGATCGGACTGATCGGCGGCCCCGCCCGGATGATGTGCAGCCGGGCACGGACCGACGGGTACCGGGCGGCGCTCGACATGGCGGGCGTCCCGTACGACCCGGAGCTGGTCCGCGAGGGCGACTTCCACCACGAGTCCGGACGCCTGCTCGGCCTGGAACTGCTCGGCCTGCCGCAGCGGCCGACCGCCGTGTTCGCCGGCAACGACCTGCAGGCGCTCGGGCTGTACGAGGCCGCCCGCGAGCTGGGCCTTCGCATCCCGGAGGACCTCAGCGTGGTCGGCTTCGACGACCTCCCGCTGGCCCGCTGGGTGGGCCCGCCGCTGACCACCGTGCGCCAGCCGCTGACCGAGATGGCGCAGGTGGCGACCCGTCTGGTGATCGACCTGGCCCGCGGGGCCCGGCCCGGCACGCTCCGGGTCGACCTCGCCACCAGCCTGGTCGAGCGCAGCAGCACCGCGCCGCCCCGGACGGATCACCCGCCGTCGGGCGGGTCCTCCGGCCCGTGCCGGGGATCGGAGAGCTGACCGAGAATTTCGACGTCGACCTCCTCCAAGGAGCGCGCCGTCGACGTCGACCGGTGGGACCTCCACAACGGCAGCTGCCCCGGCGGGAGCTGCGAACCGGCCTGCGAGACGCCCTTCCCCACCTACTGGGGAATCCGCTCACTCACCGCGCCGGCCCAGCCCGGCGACACCATGGTCAAGGCCTCCTCCGGCAACCCGTCGGTCGCCGTGCACGCGGTGCGCAGCGGCCTTGGCCTGAACGTCATGCTGATCAACAAGGACCCGCGGAACGGCGCAAGTGTCGCTCTCCTACGCCGGTTTCACTCCGGCCCCGGGAACGGTCACCACCGTCTCCTACGGCAAGGGGCGGCACCGGCCTGCCCACGGCGACGCAGGGGACGGCCGGCGCCCAGTCGCTCCCGCCGTACTCGATCACGACCCTTCGGCTGAAGCCCGCGGCGGCGGCAGTCGCCGCCGGCTCCGTGCCGGTGCCGCGCGGACGCCGCCGCACGGCCTCGCACGCGAAGTGAAACCCGCGCGACGGCGACGGCCCGGGTCGCCCACCGTGGGGTGCGCCGGGCCGTCGGCCGTCACGGCGGCCGTCACCCGCCCGGGTCACCCCCGGTCGCCCCGACGGATCGGCGCGGGTGCCGTGCGCCCGCCCCCGGCATAGCGTGGCCCACGGCGCCCTACCCGCCCGGCGGTACGGGCGGTTGCAGCAGCGGCTCCCTGGAGGTTCGTTCATGCGCGCGGTGACCTACGACTCGTACGCCCCGGACAACTCGCGGCTGAAGTTCGGCGAAGTCCCCGACCCCAAGGTCGGTCCCGGCCAAGTCCTGATCGAGGTCCGGGCGGCCTCCGTCAACCCGGTCGACTGGAAGGTCATGGCCGGCGGTCTGGACGGCATGATGGACACGGTCTTCCCCGTCATCCCGGGGTGGGACGTGGCGGGTGTGGTCACCCGGACCGGCCCCGACACCCCCGAGTTCGCGCCCGGGGACGAGGTGATGGCCTACGCCCGCAAGGACGTGGTCCAGGCCGGCACCTTCGCGGAGTACGTCGCGGTCTCCGCGCCCGCGGTGGCGCGCAAGCCGGCCGGGCTCGACTGGGCGCAGGCGGCCGGGCTCCCGCTGGCCGGGCTCACCGCGCTGCGCTGCCTGGACGGCCTCGCGGTCGGCCCCGCAGACGTGCTCCTGGTGCACGGCGCGGCCGGCGGCGTGGGCAGCCTCGCCGTGCAGCTCGGCCGCGACCGCGGGGCCCGGGTGATCGGCACCGCCTCCGAGCGCAACCACGCCTTCGTCCGCGAGCTCGGCGCCGAACCGGTGACGTACGGGGAGGGCCTGAGCGAGCGGGTGCGCGCGCTGGCGCCCGACGGCGTGTCCGCCGTCGCGGACTTCGTCGGCGGCCAGCTGGAGACGACCCTGGCCGTGCTCGCCGACGGCGGACGGCACGTCTCCATCGCCGACCCGGGGGTGTCGCAGCACGGCGGCCACTGGATCTGGGTGCGCCCGGACGGCGTGAAGCTCGCCGAGCTCGCAGCGGCCGTCGACCGCGGCGTGCTCACGGTGGAGGTCGCCCAGACCTTCCCACTGGACCGGACGGGCGAGGCCTTCGACGCCAGCCGCACCGGCCACACCCGCGGGAAGCTGGTCGTCGTACCGTGACCGCTCGGCGCCCCGCCGCCGGGAGCGCACGCGGCGGGGGGCGGACCTAGTCTGGAGCGAGGCGCCGGAATCCCCTTCCGGCGTGCACGGCTGCCCGGACGGAGGCACGCGTGGAAGACGACCGGCGAGCAGGACGCACCCACCGACGTTGTCGTGGTCGATCCGGACGGCGTGGTGAGCGGCTGGAGCGAGGCCGGGCTCCAGCTGCTGGGGTGGACCGCCGAGGAGACCGTCGGCCGCCATGTGGCGGACTTCCTGGTCGACCCCCCGCCCGGGTTCCCCGGGAATGACGGCCCCGGCCCCGCGGGGTTGATCGCCGTGCGCCACCGCGGCGGTTCCGTCGTCGACGCCGCCGTGACGGCTGGTCGTCAGCGAGCTCGTCACCAACGCGATCAAGCACGGCCGACCGCCCATCAGGCTGCGGCTGATCCGGAACACCTCGCTGATCTGCGAGGTCTCCGACGGCAGTGACACCGCCCTGCACCTGCGCCGGGCGCGCACCTTCGACGAGGGCGGCCGGGGCCTGGTGCTCGTCGCCCAGCTCACCCAGGGCTGGGGCACCCGGCACGGCACCACCGGAAAGACCATCTGGTGCGCCCAGAGTCTCGGCCCGACGTGAGGCCGGTCGTCGTCGGGCCCGACGGAAGAGGGGCCCGACGGCGGCTCCGGTCTGCTCCATGCGGTGGTCCGGTCCGCCGGAGGATGCGGATCGGCGCCGGTCGGCAGGACGATGCCGGGCGACGCCGGCCGGCGCGAACCTGACGGCATGACCACCACGCGCGTACCTCCCGGCCCGGTGTACGGATCGCCGCCACCGCCACCGCCCTCGCCACCGCCGCCCTCGCCGCGCTCGCGCTCGCACCCGCCGCCGCGGCCGCTCCGGCCACCCCGCGCGCAGGCTCCACCGGCTGGCCACATCGGCGACGTGCCCGGCTACTCGACCGCCCTCATCGGCACCCCGGACGGCAGCCGCCAACTCGCGCTGTCCGTCGACGAGTACGACAAGAGCGATCCCGCGAAGTCCGACCGGCTCTACCAGGCCTTCATCGACGACGCCCTCTGCGGCAAGGCATCGGGGTAGCGTCGACGGCTGCTCCTCCACCACGACACCACGACCGTGCCGGACGGGACGGTCCGGCACGGTCGGGTGAAGGCCCTCGGACTACTCCTGCCTCTCGCCGGAGGCGTAGCGGGAGATGATCAGCGCGATGATGATGATCGCGCCGTTGAGGAACTGGTTCCACAGGGGCGGGACGCCGGCGAGGGTCATGACGTTGACCACCAGCTGGAGCGTCAGGACACCGGTGAGGGCTCCGAAGAGCGTGCCGCGGCCGCCGTTGAGGCTGACGCCGCCGATGACGGTGGCGGCGAAGACCTGGAAGATCCAGCCGTTGCCCTGGTCGGCGGAGATGGAGCCGTAGTGGCCGGTGTAGAGGACGCCGGCGAAGGCGGCGAGCAGGCTGCCGAGGACCAGCACGGCCCAGGTGATCCGGTCGACGCGGATGCCCGCGGCCCGGGCGGCCTCCGTGTTGCCGCCGATGGCGTACAGCGCACGGCCGTGCCGCAGCCAGGCGAGGGCGCTGCCGCCGAGCAGGAAGAGCAGGGCGCAGATCCAGATCGCGGCCGGGACGCCGAGCCAGCTCGCGCTGCCGAGGTAGCGGAAGGAGTCCGGCACGTTGACGATGGACTGGCCCTGGGAGATGGCGACTTGGAGGCCGCGGAGCAGCGTGAGCGCGCCGAGGGTGACGATGAAGCCGTTGAGGCGCAGCTTGAGGACGAGGAAACCGTTGATCGCGCCGATGAGGGCACCGACCAGCAGGCACAGCGGGATGGCGGTCCAGGTGGGGAAGAGCCCCAGGCCGTTGAAGCGGGCGCCGTGGTCGGGCAGGACGAGCCAGACGGCGATCACCGGGGCGACGCCGATGGTCGATTCCAGGGAGAGGTCCATCCGCCCGGCGATCAGGATGAGCGCCTCGGCGAGGACCAGCAGGCTCAGTTCGGTGGCCTGCTGGCCGACGCCGAGGAGGTTGTCGGAGGTGAGGAACGCCGGCGAGACGACGAAGCCGATGACGCCCAGCACGAACAGGACCGGGACGAGGGAGAGGTCGCGGTAGCGGGCGAGGTCGAAGCGGCGGCCGGCGGGGACGCCGCCCGCCGCGCCGGGGAGCTCGGGGAGCTCAGTGGTGGGAGACATTGCCTTCCTTCGTGTCGGTCGGGCCGGACATGCCCTCCATGGCCGCGACCAGCTGTTCGTCGCTCCAGCCGGGTTCGAACTCGGCGACGACGCGCCCCTGGAACATGGCCAGGACGCGGTCGCAGGCGCGCAGGTCGTCGAGTTCGTCGGAGACGATCAGGGCGCTCCTGCCCCCGTCGGCGACCTGGCGGATGGTGCCGAGCAGCGATTCCTTGGAGTTGATGTCGACGCCGTTGGTCGGCCGGATGGCGACCAGGACGTGCGGCTCGGTGGCCAGCGCGCGGGCGATGACGACCTTCTGCTGGTTGCCTCCGGACAGCGCGGACACCGGGGTCGCCGGTCCGGGGGTCTTGATGTCCAGGCCGTCGATCATGCGCTGGGCGAAGGCCCGCGTGCGCGAGGGCAGGACGGTGCCGTAGGGGCCGAGCTGGTCGGTGACGGTGAGGGTCGCGTTCTCGGCGACGCTGCGCTGGGGCACCAGGCCCTGGACGTGGCGGTCCTCGGGCACGAACCCGATGCCGGCCGCGAGCGCGGCGGGGACCTTCCCGGTGCGTACCGGCCGTCCGGCGACGGTGACCGCTCCGGCCCCGGGGCGGTGCAGGCCCGCGAGGGTCTCGCCGAGCTGCACGTTGCCGCTGGCGGCGGCGCCGGCCAGGCCGACCACCTCGCCGGGCCGGGTGGTCAGGTCGACGTCCCGGTAGTGGCCGGCCAGGCTCAGGCCCGCGACGTCGAGCAGCGGCACGCCGTCGGGGAGCGCCCGGCCGGTCACCGACCAGCTGGGCTCGGCACCGCGGGAGGACTCACCGGTCATCGCCTCCACCAGGGCCTGCTGGTCGAGTTCGGCCACCGGGGCGGTGACGATGTGCCGGGCGTCTCGGTAGACCGTGACGGTGGTGCAGAGCTCGTAGACCTCCTGCAGGTGGTGCGAGATGAACAGGAAGGCGACGCCCTGCCGCTGGAGGTCCCGGAGCTTGTCGAAGAGCCTCTCGATGCCGCGGGCGTCGAGCTTGGCGGTGGGCTCGTCCAGGATGATGAACCGGGCGCCGAAGGACAGTGCGCGGGCGATCTCGACGAACTGGCGCTGCTCGACGGTGAGGTCCTCGGCGCGGGCCGTCGGGTCGACGTCCACGCCGTACTCGGCGAGCAACTCGCCCGCCCGGTGCCTCAGTTGCTTCCAGCTGATCGGACGCAGCACGCCGGCGCTCTGCCGGTCCAGGAACAGGTTCTCCGTGACGGTCAGCGCGGGGATGATCGTGGAGCGCTGGTAGACACAGGCGACGCGGGAGCGCCAGGCGTCGGTGTCGCCGGGGGCGGGGGCGGGTTCTCCGCCGTACCGCAGGGTGCCGGTGTCGGGGTCCTGCAGTCCGGTGAGGATCGAGACGAGGGTGGACTTGCCCGCGCCGTTGCGCCCGACCAGGGCGTGCGATTCGCCGGGGGCGACCGAGATGCGGGCGTCGCTGAGGGCGACGGTGGCGCCGAAGCGCTTGCTGATCCCGTCGGCCTCGACGACGGGGCCCCGGACGGGGCTGGGATCCGCCATGGCGGGTTTCCTCTCCATGGGTCCGCGGGCGGGCGGCCCGGGGTGCTGTGCTCCGCCCACCCGCAGGGCTTGGGTCACTTGCCGACGCTGTTGCCCCAGAGGCCCTTGTCGTCGACGTTGTCCTTGGTCACCAGGGGCGCGGGGAGCTGGTCCTCCAGGCCGTTGGGCAGCTGGATGACGGTGGAGTCGTGGTCGGTCGGGCCTGCCTGGAAGGTCTTGCCCTCGGCAGCCGCCTGCGCGTAGAAGAGCGCGTACTTGGCGTACAGGTCGGCGGGCTGGGAGACGGTGGCGTCGATGTCGCCCTTGCGGATGGCGTCGAACTCCTGCGGGATGCCGTCGTTGGAGACGATGGCGATGTGCCCCTGCTGGCCGGCCGGCTTGAGCATGTCCTTCTGCTGGAGCAGGGCGAGGGTCGGCTGCAGGAAGGCGCCGCCGGCCTGCATGTAGATCCCACCGAGGTCGGGGTTGGCGGCCAGGGTGGACTGGAGCTTGGCGGAGGCGACGTCGCCCTTCCAGTCGGTGGCGAGCTCGATGACCTGGACGTCGGGGAACTTCTCCTTCATGCAGGCGGCGAAGGCCTCCGAGCGGTCGCGGCCGTTGATGGAGCTGAGCGCGCCCTGGAGTTCGGCGATCTTGCCCTTGCCGCCGAGCTGCTTGCCGAGGAATTCACAGGCCTTGGTGCCGTAGGCCTTGTTGTCGGCACGCACGACCATGTACACGTTGCCCTTGTCGGGCCGGGTGTCGACACTGACGACCGGGATCTTCTTGGCGGACAGCTGATCCAGGGAGGAGGCGATCGCGCCGGTGTCCTGAGGGGCCATGACCACGGCCTTGGCGCCGGTGTTCTGGAAGACCTGGACGTTGGCGGCCAGCTTGGTGACGTCGTTCTGCGAGTTGCTGACCGGCAGGGTGTTCAGACCCTGGGAGGAGGCGTCCTGCTTGATGTACTGCGCGTAGGAGTTCCAGAAGTCGGAGTCCGCGCGGGGCAGGTCGATGCCGATCGCGGGCCTGCCACCGCCGGTGGAGGAGGCCGAGTCGCTGCCGCGGTTGCAGGCCGTGGCGAACCCCGCCAGGACGACCACGGCGGCGGCCGCGGCCGCGATTCTGGAGGAGCGAGGCTTCATGGTGCGGTCTCCTTGGCTGGGAAGGCCGGCGCCGCTGCGGCGCGGGGTGGGAGGCGGATCGCGGGGCGTCCGGGCATCCGGCGGCAGTCATCGGATGGCTGCTGGTGTCGAGGACTTTACGAGCCGGAAATCCGGCTGGCAAGAGGAAACCTCGGATGACCCCCAAGGTGATCCCAACCCCTCCCCCCGTCTCGAACGGGGCTCTAACGCCCGCCACTACCTGCACAGTTGATGGCAACTGAGGCGCTCCACGAGCAAACATCGGAGGACTCCTTGCGGCGTCCGATGCAGCCTCGTATGGTCATCGCAGCACGGAGACATCTGATGTATTGATGGGAGTCACCACGTGAAGCTGCTGCGAATCGGCGAGCCGGGAGCGGAGACACCGGCCGTCCGCGACGACGACGGGACGATCCGCACCCTCGCGGGCCTGACCGACGA
The DNA here is from genome assembly GCF_040650235.1 of Kitasatospora sp. NPDC048722. Classification (NCBI taxonomy): domain Bacteria; kingdom Bacillati; phylum Actinomycetota; class Actinomycetes; order Kitasatosporales; family Streptomycetaceae; genus Kitasatospora; species Kitasatospora sp. NPDC048722. The sequence continues at coordinate 6,911 of NZ_JBEZGX010000072.1, read as the reverse complement.
CATCAACGGGACCTTCCTCGCCTCGGAGGGGATCGACCGGGTCCGCACCGCCCTGGCCGAGGGTTCGCTGCCCGTCGTGGACGCGATCGGCCTGCGGTTCGGGGCTCCCATCGCCCGTCCCGGCAAGGTGGTCTGCATCGGCCTCAACTACCGCGACCACGCCGAGGAGACCGGGGCCGCCGTCCCGGAGCGGCCGGTGGTGTTCCTGAAGGACCCGTCCACCGTCGTCGGCCCCTTCGACCAGGTCCTGATCCCGCGGGGCTCGGTGAAGACCGACTGGGAGGTGGAACTCGCCGTCGTCATCGGCCGCGAGGCGCGCTACCTCACCGACCCGAGCGCCGCGGCGGACCGCATCGCGGGCTACGCGATCAGCAACGACGTCTCCGAACGGGAGTTCCAGCTGGAGTACTCGGGCCAGTGGGACCTGGGCAAGTCCTGCGAGGGCTTCAACCCGCTCGGCCCCTGGCTGGTGACCCCGGACGAGGCCGGCGACCCGCAGGAGCTGGGCCTGCGACTGACCGTCAACGGCGAACCGCGCCAGGACGGCAGCACCAAGAACATGATCTTCGACGTCGCCTACCTGGTCTGGTACCTGAGCCAGTACATGGTGCTCAACCCCGGCGACGTCATCAACACCGGCACCCCGGCCGGCGTGGCCCTGGGCCTGCCCGGCACCCCCTACCTGCGCGGGGGCGACACCGTCGAGCTGTCCATCGACGGACTCGGCACCCAGCGCCAGACGTTCATCAACGCGTGAAAGGCATCCCCTTGTCCGCAACCGCCGCGCGGATCACCGCCGTCGACACCTACGACATCCGCTTCCCCACCTCGCGGGAGCTGGACGGGTCCGACGCGATGAACCCCGACCCCGACTACTCCGCCGCCTACGTCGTCCTGCGGACCTCCGACGGCGGCCACGAGGGCCACGGCTTCACCTTCACCATCGGGCGCGGCAACGACGTCCAGGTCGCCGCCATCGACGCACTGCGCCCGCACGTCCTCGGACGCCCGGTCGCCGAGCTCTGCGCCGACCCCGGCTCGCTGTACCGCGACCTGATCGGCGACAGCCAACTGCGCTGGCTGGGACCGGAGAAGGGCGTGATGCACATGGCCATCGGCGCCGTCGTCAACGCCGCCTGGGACCTCGCCGCCAAGCACCAGGGCAAGCCGCTGTGGCAGCTGCTCGCCGACGCCGAACCGGAGTGGCTCGTCTCCCAGGTCGACTTCCGCTACATCGCCGACGCCCTCGACCCGGCGCAGGCCCTGGAACTGCTGCGGCGCGGCAAGGAGGGCGCGCCCGAGCGCGCCGCCGAGCTGCTCCGGGGCGGCTACCCCGCCTACACCACCTCCCCCGGCTGGCTGGGCTACTCCGACGAGAAGCTCACCCGCCTCGCGAAGGCGGCCGTCGCCGACGGCTTCACCCAGATCAAACTCAAGGTCGGCGCCGACCTCGACGACGACATCCGCCGCTGCCGCGCCGCCCGCGCCGCCGTCGGACCGGACATCCGGATGGCGATCGACGCCAACCAGCGCTGGAACGTCGCCGACGCCATCGAGTGGACCAACGCCCTCGCCGAGTTCGACCCGTACTGGATCGAGGAGCCCACCAGCCCCGACGACGTCCTGGGCCACGCCAGCGTCCGACGCGGCGTCCACCCGGTCAAGGTCGCCACCGGCGAGCACGTGCAGAACCGCGTCGTGTTCAAGCAGCTGCTCCAGGCCGGCGCCATCGACGTCCTCCAGCTGGACTCGGCGCGCGTCGGCGGTGTCAACGAGAACCTCGCCATCTTGCTGCTCGCCGCGAAGTTCGGCGTCCCCGTGTGCCCGCACGCCGGCGGCGTGGGCCTGTGCGAGCTCGTCCAGCACCTGTCCATGTTCGACTACGTGGCGCTCACCGGCACCACCGAGGACCGCGTCATCGAGTTCGTCGACCACCTCCACGAGCACTTCCTCGACCCGGTGGTGATCACCGGCGGCCACTACCGGGCACCCACCACGCCCGGGTTCTCCGCCGCCATGCACCAGTCCTCGCTGGACACCTACCACTATCCGCACGGTACGTTCTGGGCCGCCGAACCGACGCGGACGGCGGAGGAGGCACGCGCATGACGACCGCAGAACTCGACGGACTGACCGCGCTCGTCACCGGCGGCGCCTCCGGGATCGGCCTCGCCACCGCGACCCTGCTCGCCGAACGCGGCGCCCGCGTCGCCGTCCTCGACCTCGACCCGTCGACGGTGAACGAGCCGCTGATCGGCTTCACCGCCGACGTCAGCGACGACGCCTCCGTGCGCGACGCCGTCCACGCGGCGGCCGAGACCCTCGGCGGGATCGACGTCCTGGTCAACAACGCCGGTATCGGCGCCATCGGAACCGTGGAGGACAACCTCGACGAACAGTGGCACCGCGTCCTCGACGTCAACCTGCTCGGCGTCGTGCGCACCACCCGGGCCGCCCTGCCGCACCTGCGCCGGTCGCGCCGGGCCGCGGTGGTGAACACCTGCTCCATCGCCGCCACCGCCGGCCTGCCGCAGCGGGCCCTCTACTCCGCGTCCAAGGGCGCCGTGCTGTCGCTCACCCTGGCCATGGCGGCCGACCACGTCCGGGAGGGCATCCGGGTCAACTGCGTCAACCCCGGCACCGTGGACACCCCGTGGGTGGGCCGGCTGCTGGACTCCGCCGACGACCCGGCCGCCGAGCGCGCCGCGCTGAACGGCCGCCAGCCGCACGGCCGCCTGGTCACCGCAGAGGAAGTCGCCGCCGCCATCGTCTACCTGGCCTCCCCGGCCGCCGGCAGCGTCACCGGCACGGCCCTGCAGGTCGACGGCGGCATGGCGGGCCTGCGCCTGCGGCCGGAGCCGCGGCCGTGACCCCGCCCACCCGGCCGCTGGGCCGCAGCGCGGTGGCGGTCGGCGAACTCGCCTTCGGCGCCGCGGGCATCGGCAACCTGTTCACCCCGGTGTCCGACACCGCGGCCGAAGCGGCCGTCGCCGCCGCCTGGGAGTCCGGCGTGCGGTACTTCGACACCGCCCCGCACTACGGCCTGGGCCTGTCAGAGCTTCGACTCGGACGGGCCCTGGCCGGCCGGCCCCGCGACGAGTACGTCATCTCCACCAAGGTCGGCCGCCTGCTGCGGCCGGCCCCGGAACCCGGCGGTGACGACCTCGCCAACGGCTTCGCCGTCCCCGCGACCCACCGTCGGGTCTGGGACTTCAGCGCCGTGGGCGTCCGCCGGTCGATCGAGGAGAGCCTGGAGAGGCTCGGCCTGGACCGGATCGACGTCGCCTACCTCCACGACCCGGACGACCACGCGGAGCAGGCGCTCGGCGAGGCCTACCCGGAACTGGCCCGGCTGCGCGACGAGGGCGTGGTCGGCGCGATCGGCGTCGGGATGAACCAGGCCGGGCTCCTCGCCCGCTTCATCCGCGAGACCGACCTCGACGCCGTCCTCCTGGCCGGCCGCTACAGCCTGCTCGACCAGCGCGGGCTCACCGAGTTGCTGCCGCTCGCCGCCGGACGCGGCGTCGGCGTCGTCATCGGCGGCGTCTTCAACTCCGGCCTGCTCGCCGACCCGCGCCCCGGCGCCACCTTCGACTACGCCGCCGCGTCCGAGGAGCTCCTCTCCCGGGCGCTCGACCTCAAGGCCGTCTGCGAACGGCACGGCGTGCCGCTGCGCGCGGCGGCACTGCGCTTCCCGTTCGGGCACCCCGCCGTGGCGAGCGTCCTGGTCGGCACCCGCAACGCGGCCGAGGTCCGGGACGCCGCCGCGATGCTGCGCCACCCGGTGCCCGCCGCACTCTGGACCGAGCTCGAGGAACGCGGGCTGCTCCCCGCCGGCGTACCGGCTCCGGAGGGCACCGACTGATGCGCGTCGCGCTCTTCATCACGTGTTTCAACGACACCATGTTCCCCGGCACCGGCCGGGCCGTCGTGACCGTCCTCGAACGGCTCGGCCACACCGTCGAGTTCCCCATGGAACAGACCTGCTGCGGGCAGATGCACGTCAACACCGGCTACCCGGCGGACGCCGCGCCGCTGGTGACCCGGTTCGCACGCGCCTTCGGCGAGTACGACGCCGTCGTCACCCCGTCCGCCTCCTGCGCCGGCCTCGTCCGGGACCACCACCCCGTCCTCGCCGAGGAGTACGGCTCCCCGGGGCTGCGCCGGCTGGTGGCCGAACTGGCGCCCCGGGTCCACGAGTTCACCGAGTTCCTGACCGACGTCCTCGGCGTCACCGACGTCGGCGCCCGCTTCCCGCACCACGTCACCTACCACCCCACCTGCCACTCGCTGCGCGGACTGCGCCTCGGCGACCGCCCGCAGCGGCTGCTGCGGGCGGTCGAGGACCTCGACCTGGTCGAGCTCCCGTCCGCCGAGTCGTGCTGCGGCTTCGGCGGCACCTTCGCCGTCAAGAACTCCGCCACCTCCGGCGCGATGCTCGCCGACAAGGTGGAGGCCGTCCTCGGGACGGAGGCCGAGGTCCTGTGCACGGCCGACAACTCCTGCCTGATGCACATCGGCGGCGGCCTGTCCCGGCAGGGCGCGGCGGTGCGGACCATGCACCTGGCCGAGATCCTCGCCACCGTCGAAGGAGTGAGAACATGACCGCCCCCGGCGACCGCGGAGTGGTCTGGCCGGGCTCGCCGCCCTTCCCCGACGCCGCCCGCGACGCCCTCGACGACACCCGGCTGCGGGCCAACCTGAAGCGGGCCACGACCGTCATCCGCGACAAGCGGCTCGCCGTCACCGCGGAGCTCGACGACTGGGAGGCGCTGCGGACCGCCGGCGACGCCGTCAAGACCCGGACCCTGCGCCACCTCGACCGGCACCTCCTACGGCTGGAGGAGTCGGTCACCGCGGCGGGCGGGACGGTGCACTGGGCAGCCGACGCCGCCGAGGCCAACCGCATCGTCACCGAGCTGGTGCGCGCCACCGGCGAGCGGGAGGTCGTGAAGGTCAAGTCGATGGCCACCCAGGAGATCGACCTCAACGAGGCCCTCGCCGGGGCCGGCATCACCGCCTACGAGACCGACCTCGCCGAGCTGATCGTCCAGCTCGGCGACGACCGCCCCTCCCACATCCTGGTGCCGGCGATCCACCGCAACCGCACCGAGGTCCGCGACCTGTTCACCGAGCGGATGGGTGACTGGGGACAACCCGCCCCCGAGGGGCTCTCCGACCAGCCCGCCGAGCTCGCCGAGGCCGCCCGCCGGCACCTGCGGGAGAAGTTCCTCCGTGCGAGGGTCGCCGTCTCCGGCGCCAACTTCGCCGTCGCCGACACCGGCACCGTCGTCGTGGTCGAGTCCGAGGGCAACGGCCGGATGTGCCTGACCCTGCCGGAGACCCTGATCACCGTGATGGGCATCGAGAAGGTCGTGCCCACCTGGTCCGACCTGGAGGTCTTCCTCCAACTGCTGCCCCGCTCCTCCACCGGTGAGCGGATGAACCCGTACACCTCCACGTGGACCGGCACCACGGAGTCCGACGGCCCGTCGGCGTTCCACCTCGTCCTGCTCGACAACGGCCGCACCGACACCCTCGCCGACACCGTCGGCCGCCAGGCGCTGGCCTGCATCCGCTGCTCCGCCTGCCTCAACGTCTGCCCGGTCTTCGAACGGACCGGAGGCCACGCCTACGGCTCGGTCTACCCCGGGCCGATCGGCGCCGTGCTGACGCCGCAGCTGGTGGGAGTCGGCAGCGACACCAAGAGCAGTGCCTCCAGCCTGCCGTTCGCCTCCACCCTGTGCGGGGCCTGCTACGACGCCTGCCCGGTGAAGATCGACATTCCGAAGCTCCTGGTCCGCCTGCGGGCCTCGGCGGTCCGTGCCAAGCGGCGGCGCGGTCGCCTGCCCGGCGCGGAGGCGCTCGCGATGAAGGCGGCCGCCACCGTCCTCGACTCCCCCGCCCTGCTCACCGCCGCCCAGAAGGCGGCCTCGCTCGGCGGCCGGGCCCTCGCCCGGGGCGGGCGGATCGGCAAGCTGCCCGGCCCCGGCTCCCTGGGCGCCTGGTCCGCCGACCGCGACACCCCCGCGCCGCCCGCGGAGTCGTTCCGCACCTGGTGGCGCAAGAACCGGGAGGGACGGTGACGAGCACCCGGGAGGCCGTCCTCGCCCGGATCCGCGCCGCCCTCGCCGACGTCCCGGCCGACGAGGGCCCGGACGACGTCCCGGTCCCCCGTGACTACCGGCGTGGCCACACGGCCCCCGGTGAGGACCTCACGGCGCTGTTCGCCGAGCGGGTCGCCGACTACCGCGCCACGGTCACCCGGACCGGCCCCGCCGGTCTGCCGGGGGCCATCGCCGCCGCCCTCACCGCGCGCGGTGCCGCGCGGCTGGCGGTGCCCGACGGCTTCCCCGACGGGCTCCTGCCGGCCGGGGACCGGGAATGGCACCGGGAGCCCCTCGACGTCCCCGCCCTGGACGCCCTCGACGGCGCCGTCACCCTCGCCTCCGTCGCCATCGCCGTCACCGGCACCATCGTCCTGGACACCGGCCCGGGACAGGGCAGGCGCGCCCTGACCCTCGTCCCCGACTACCACCTGTGCGTCGTCCGCGCCGAGCAGATCGTCGACGACGTCCCCGGGGCGCTGGCGCGCCTGGACCCGCGCCTGCCGCTGACCTTCGTCTCCGGCCCCTCCGCGACCAGCGACATCGAACTCACCCGGGTCGAGGGCGTGCACGGGCCCCGGAACCTGGACGTCATCATCGTCGACCCCGCCGACACCACCCGTCCCGAACACCCGGAGTTTCAATGACCGAGTCAAGCCGTCTGCGCGACCGGCTGGGCGGGGGTGAACTCTCGCCCGTCGCGCAGAATAGCCCACAGGACGTTGACCCGGCGGCGGGCGAGGGCGATCAGCGCCTGGATGTGGCCGCATCCCTCGGCGCGCTTCTTGAGGTAGAAGTCCCGGT
>NZ_JBEZGX010000071.1:0-39943 GCF_040650235.1 Kitasatospora sp. NPDC048722 | reverse complement strand
TCCCGGACGAGGCCGACAGATCCGGTTGAGGACCCGAGGTCAGTCAGAGGTTGAGTCAGACCTGCCCGGGAACCGCTCATGAACATCCTCACTGTTCAGAAGTCGATCCGAGGCTGGAGCCCGGTCCAGGTCTGGTTGGCGCCGTCGTTGGCGCCCCAGGTGACGACCGGGGCGGCGTCGGCGGGGTCGGAGCCCGGCACGTCGAGGACCAGCCGACGCGGCCCCACGGGAAGCCGTGATCCGCTTCACCCTCGCGGCGGTCGCGGCGGGCGGCCTCCTGTACCTGTTCAAGCCGTAACCACATCGGATGGCGCATGAGGCGCCGGCCTTCACCAAGCTGTGAAGGCCTGCGCCGAGCCGCGTGCACGGCCGCCGGAGCGTGCGCTACCTCGGTGCGGTGAAGCCCCCGATCCTCTGCTCCAGGAGCTCGGCCAGCCTCAGTGGGGTCCGGTCCTCGAACATCGGCCCGATGATCTGCACGCCCACCGGGAGGCCCTCAGGGGAACGGCCCGCGGGTACGGCGGTGGCGGGGAGGCCGGGCATCGTGGCCATGCCCGCCCAGACCAGCTGGTCCATGTAGGGGTGTGCGACGCCGTCGATGTCGAGGCTGCGCGCCCTCAGGTCGGGGGTGTGGTCGTGCGGGAACGCCGGGGTCGGCGTGATCGGGCACACCACGGCGTCGTACTCGGCGAACAGCTGCCGCCAGCCGTGGCGGTGGAGCTCGCGGTGGTTGTTCGCCACGATCCAGTCGCGGTGGGTGAACACCATGGCGCGCAGCCGCACCGCGTCCAGGCTCTGGTCGTCGGGGCTCAACGCGGCGGCGAGGGAATGCAGTTCCTCGTAGGTCTCGACGGGGAAGTGTGCGGTGGAGCCCGAGATCAGGAGCTGGGTGTAGAGCCTGGCGGCCTCGGCCGGATCGGGCAGCAGCGGGCTGTGCCGGTCGACGCGGGCGCCCCCTTCGAGGAGCGCGGCGGCCACCCGGTCGACTCCCGCCCGGACGGCGGCGCCGGTCGCGATGTACGGGTGCTCGTCGAGGACCAGGACCCGGAAGTCGGCGAGCCGCTCGTGGCGCGCGGGCGGCAGCGCCAGGTCGTACGCCACGCCGAACGTCAGCGGATCCGGCCCGGCCATCACGTCGAGCAGGAGCGTCAGGTCGCGGGCCGTGCGCGCCATCGGGCCGACGACGGCGAGGTCCAGCTCGGTCGGCAGGACCGGCGCGGACGGCAGGGCCATGCCGCGGGCCGCCGCCAGCCCGAGCGTCGGCTTGTGGGCGTAGATGCCGCAGAAGTGCGCGGGGGTGCGCAGCGAGCCGGCGATGTCGGAGCCGATGGACAGCGCGCCGAACCCGGAGGCCAGGGCCGCCGCCGACCCGCCGGAGGAGCCGCCCGACGTACGGCCTCGGTCCCAGGGGTTGTTGGTGGTGCCGTAGATACCGTTGAAGCTCTGGATGTCCTGCAGCCCTACGGGCACGTTGGTCTTGCCGAGCACCACCGCGCCCGCCGCCCGGAGCCGCGAGACCTGCACCGCGTCCTCGGCCGGGCGGTGGTCCCGGTGCTGCGGGATGCCCCAGGTCGTGGGAAGCCCGGCGACGTCGTAGGACTCCTTGACCGTCACCGGGATGCCGAGCAGCGGCCGGTCCTCGCCCCGGGCGAGCGCCTCGTCGGCGCTGCGGGCGGCGGCGCGCGCCCGGTCGAAGTCCGGCACGCAGATCGCGTTGACCGCGCCGTCCTCCCGCTCGATGCGGGCGATCGTCGCGTCCGTCAGTTCCGCCGAGGTCACGTCGCCGGCGCGCAGGGCGGCCGCGAGGCTCTCGGCCGATTCGAAGTTCCAGTCCATGGGCCGGACCGTACAGAGGGCCCGGAGGAGCCACGAAATCCCTTTTCGCGCAACGGGTTCGGGCCGACGTCCGCTTCCAGGTCCACGCCCCCGTCGGCCGTTCGTAGCGCAGGACCGCCGCCGTCGAGACCTGCCCTTCGTCGACCGGCACGACGAGGTTGCCGGTCAGCAGCCGGGAATTGGGCTTCGAGCCCGCTCGGCCCGTCGCTGCCCTCGGCGATCGGCCGACCATCCGACCGACGATGTGCCGCGCCGACACCCCCCGGTGCAGCCGCAGACCGAGCAGCGCCCGTCAGCCGAACTGGCCCTGGATTCCGCTGACTTCCTCGAACATGGCGTGGGCCCGGTCCTCGGGCGAGGCGATCGTCCCGTCCACGGCGAGGGCGAAGGGGTCCGCGTGACCGCTCTTCCCGGGGCCGCCGAGCGCGGATCTCCTCGGGCATCTCCGACGGAAGTGACCGCGAAAGTGTGGCGGGCCGGGCAACCCGGCGCGTCGGGAGTGTGGTCTGGAGGGCTGAGGGGGTGCTGATGCGCACAGAAGAAGAGGCCGATTTCCAGGCCTTCACCCACCGTCGACTCCGGCCGTACTCGTGGGCTCGGCGCTCATCGGCTCTAGCCTGCCGTGGATCAGCGTGGGCATCATGACGCTCTTCCAGCGCCGCACACCACCAGATTTGATGGGCAGGGCGGACGCGGCGCTCGGCCTGGTTCTCTCCACACCGCAAACGGTCGCCATCGCTCTCGGCGCCGGATTGATCGCTGTGATCGACTACCGAATCCTCCTGCTCGTCATCGCATGCCTCATGCTCCCGGCGGCTGTCTTCCTGCTCACCCGTCCCGAGCACCGCGACATTGCTCCGGAGCGACAGGCCGCGGCTACGGCTACGGCTGACGCTGCCCCGTGAGCACACTCCTTCGGCGGATTGGCTGTGGCGGTCACCCCTCGGCGCATCTGCGGGTCGGTCAGGTACCGCAGCAGCTGAATGGTGCGGCTCACCCGGCCGACCTCGCGGAACGCCGCGTAGTGGGCGTACGGTGATCGACCGCAGCAGCTCGCGGGGCCGCAGGACCTTGACGCCGGCGCCGATCACGAAGTCCTTCACCGGCACCCGGCGCACCTCGCCGGACTGGGACAACAGGGTGCACACGCCGTCCAGGGCGGCGGTCAGCGAGATCATCGGCCCGGCCGGGAGCCCGTTGCACAGGTTGCCTCCGACGGTGGCCGTGTTCCAGATCTTCCAGGAGGCCGGGAACGCGCGGCAGCACTGCTCGAACAGCGGCGCGGCCCGCCAGTCCGCCGCCTGGGCGAAGCGGGAGAGCTGCGCGATCGTGCAGGTCGCCGCGATCTCCAGGTCCCCCGACGCGGTCACCCGGACCGGCTCCCAGGCCATCCGGCCGAGGTCGACCAGCCGGCGGATGTGCGGCTGCGGCTCGGAGAACAGGTACGTGCCCCCGCCGAGCCAGGCGTCCCCCGGGCGCCAGGTATCGCGACGCCGCGCGTCACGCAGCTCCACCACCGTGTTCAGGTCCACGTCCAACCATCGTCCTCGACCGTTCAGTACGGCGATTGAAGCAACGGCGGGAGCCACGGACGAGTGGGCTGGGATACCAGGGGCCCGTGCGGCCGGACTGGTTGATCGACCACGTGGCATCCCTCGCAGATACCAGGGCGATACGAGCAGTGTCCTGACGAATGCGAGGAGCGGCGGTCGTGATCTCCAAGGGAACGGCGGCCCGGGAGGGTGTCCCGGGCCGCCGCTGCCGTGCCTGCGCGAGGGGGTCAGTACCGCGTGGTGACGGTCACCCCGCTGAACGCCGTCCGGGCGTAGAGGCTGATGTAGCGGTAGCCGGCCTGGGTGTTGGTGACGGTGAGGCTCTGGGTGGTGCCGTCGTTGAACGAAGCGCTCGTGTAGGCGTTGAGAGTGGCCCACGAGGTGGGGTTGTAGAGCAGGTACGCCGTGCCGGTGCCGCCCTTGGTGGTGGCGGTGAGCGTCGTGGTGCCGGCGGGCAGCCAGATGTAGAGGTAGTCGAGGTTGCCCGCGGTCGCCGACTGGTTGGTGCGGTAGCAGTTGCGGTCCATGACCCGGGTGTCGACCGCCGTGCACGCCGTCGTGCCGTCGGTGACGGTGAGCGACTTGCTCGCGGTGGCGGTGTGACCGCTGTCGTCGGTGACGGTCAGGGTGACGGTGTAGGTGCCGGGTGCGGTGTACGTCTTCGCCGGGCTGGCCGTGGTGGCGGTGGTGCCGTCGCCGAAGTCCCAGGCCCAGGAGGCGATCCGGCCGCCGCCGGTCTCGGTGGAGCGGTCGGTGAGCCGGACGGTCAGGCCGTCGGCGGTGCTGTCGAACGCGGCGGTCGGGGTGCCGCCCGTGGTGGCGCACGCACCGGCGGCGCAGGCGGTCAGCCAGGCGTCGAAGTCGGCGTCGTACGAGGTGCCGAGGGAGTTGTAGACCGCGTAGCCGCCGGGGTAGTCGCCGGTCCGGAAGTGGCCGAGCATCGCCTGGACGACGTCCGGGTGCTTCTCGACCATGTAGCGCACGGCGAGGTAACCCCACGGGTAGGTGCGGGTGACGTCGCTGTTGTCGTAGGTGTTCTGGAACAGCGTGCTGAGCTTGTAGGTGTGCTTGGCGGCCTCGGACACCGCCTGGGTGTCGGTGACGCCCCGGTAGGTGTAGGAGACGTACTCGGCGACGCCCTCGATCCACCACACGTCGGGCACGGCGACCTGCTGCGAGAAGTTGCCCTTCATGTCGTAGCGGGCGTCGAGGGCGTGCGTGTACTCGTGGTTGAGGTTCCAGACGCGGGCCGTGAAGCCGTTGTCGGTGGGGTGGCGGTAGGTGATCGAGAGCGGCTGGTTGGCGGGGTTGGTCGGGTCGCCCGTCAGCGTCATGCCGCCGTTGTTGGTGTCGATGCCGTAGATCGGCCCGGCGTAGGTCTGGTAGTCCGCCGGGCTGGCGAAGTCGACCAACTGGAGCGTGGACTCGTACTGGCCGGGTATCGGACCGCTGTCCTTGACGAGGCTGTGGACGAACGGGTCCTGGTTCTGCAGGCTGGCGCAGACGGCGTCGAGGTCGGCCGCGGTGAGGTCCTGCGCGCGAATGGTGTGCGTGGCGTCGCAGGTGCGGCTGATCGGGAGGGCGGCGGCGGTCAGCCGCTGGGGCAGGTCGCAGACGCCGTAGTACGAGCACTGGGCCTGGTCGTAGGCGGCGGCCAGCCCGGCGACGCCGACCCAGAGCGGGGCGGTCGGGCCGGTGATGGACGAGGCGTCGAGCAGGCCCTTCATCAGCGGGCGCACCTTGGCCTGGAGGGCGGGGTGCTCGATGAAGCGGGCGGTCTCGATGCCGGCGTTGGAGTCGAGGAAGGAGTTGGTGCCGCCGAGCAGGTCGCGGTGGTTGAGCGCGAACGTGTCGAGGGTGTCGATGATGCTCGGGTCCGCGGTGACGGCGTCGACGTAGTCCTGGTTCTGGTGCCCGCGGAAGATCGGGGTGAAGACGTCGTTGACGAAGTTGACCATGTGCCAGGAGGAGTCGTACGCGCCGGTGTAGCCGTTGAGCACCCGCTTGTACGTGCCGAGGTAGCGGGCCTGCAGGTTCGCGCTGTCGGTGAGGATGACGGCCTCGCCCGCGATCTGCCCGTTCGCGTCGCTGACGTCCGTGAAGTGCGGGCTCGCGGTGAACCCGTCGAGGCCGCCCGCCACCGCGGTGGTGAGGGCGGAGTCGTAGGAGCCGACGTCCGCGGGGTGGTTGAACTGCACGTAGTACCCGGCGCGCAGATAGAGCACCAGTGGCAGGATCCCCGTCGAGTTGTCCCCGGGGTAGGTGGCGGCAACGCCCTGGAGGGCGTTGGCGATCGTCATCATCTGGCTCTCGCGGAACACTCCGGACGCGTCGGGGCCGGCTATCCCGAAGAGCGTGTTGACGCACTCGGGCGTGGAGGCCTTGACGAAGGAGACCAGCGCGGACCCGGTGCGGCCGCTGAAGTCGGCCGGGGTGCAGGACGCCGCGGCGAGCTGTGCGGCCGCGGGAGCGTGCGGGGCAGTCGCGGGCGCGGTCAGGGGGCTGCGCGGCGGGAGTTGGGCGGCGGTGAGGGGATGGTCCTGGACGGCCTCACGGCTCGCGGCATCCCTGGCGGAGCTCCCGGTCGGCGGCAGGATGCGGGGGCCGTGCCCGGCGGACGAGACGTGGGAGGCGGACGCGGCCGGGGCACCGTCCGGGGCCGCGAAGCCCGGCGCGGCGCCCATCCCGACGACGGCGGTACCCGCCGCGGCGAGGACCGCCAAGGCCCTTGGCAGCTTGAAGAACTGACTCATCAACACTCCTGTGTGGGGGTGGGGTCGAGCTGCCTCCGCGCGCTGTCCATTGGGGGGTGCTCACCGAGGCATGTGAAATAACACATGTCACCGGTCACATGGGTCAAGACCCGGGCGTCAAGGTTCGCATCCGGACCGTTCCGAATCGCGACATTGAACGTTCAAACTCCCGTCACCGCGACAACAGCGCGGCAGACCAGGGCGGTTCGCGGCCCCGGCACGCGTCATCCGGGGTACTGTCCGGCCACCGGGGAGGGTGACACCAGCGCCGCTGTCGGGCCCGGCCCCTACCCTCGGGGGCATGACGATTCAGCGCATGGACAACGTCGGCATCGTCGTGGACGACCTCGACGCCGCCGTCGCGTTCTTCACCGCACTCGGCATGGAGCTGGAAGGCAGGATGCCGATCGACGGACGCTGGGCGGGCAAGGTCGTCGGGCTCGACGACATGCGGAGCGAGATCGCGATGATGCGGATCCCCGGCGCGCCCGGCCGGCTCGAACTGGCGAAGTACCACGCCCCCGCGGCGATCACCCCCGAGCCGCAGGTCCCCCTGGCGAACACGCTGGGCCTGCACCGCGTCATGTTCGCCGTCGACGACATCGAGGACACCCTCGCCCGCCTCCGGCCGCACGGCGCCGTCCTCGTCGGCGAAGTGACGCGCTACGAGGACAGCTACCTGCTCTGTTACCTCCGCGGGCCGGGCGGGATCATCCTCGCGCTGGCGCAGCAGCTGGGCTGAGCCGTAGGACACGCCCCGGGCCCGGCAGGCCGCGTCCGGGCCCGGGCGTCGTCCGCGCGTTCACCTGTCCGCGGGTCAGGCCCCGGCCGCCGCCAGGGCGACGCTCTCCCAGGCGAACCCGTCCGGGTCCGTGAAGGACGCGGCGCCGGTGCTGCCGAGGACGATGCGGTGCGAGCCGGTGCCCTCGACGGGTACGCCGACCTCCTTCGCCAGCGCGCGGCGCTTGTACAGCGCCAGCTTGACGGCGCCGGGCCCTCCCGCGGTGAACTCGGTGTACTTGCCGCCGAAGCTCTTGGCCACGGTCAGCCCCCGGCCGACGTAGAACTCCCTGGTGGCCTTGACTCCCTCGACGCCGAGCAGCAGGACGACGTCGTCGATCTCGCGGGTGGCCGGACCGGTGTCCTTCTTCGCCGAGGTCGCGATCTTCCAGGCCGTCCCGTCCGGGGCCTGGACGACGCCGCCGTAGCCCCACAGCGACTTCGCCGCGGGCTTGAGCACCGTGGCCCCGGCGGCCACGGCGTCGGCGACGAAGCCGTCGACGCTGCCCGGCTGGGCCACGGTGAGCGCCATGGCGAAGCCCCGGAAGCCGGTGGTCGGCGCCGCGGACTCCCGCAGGCGGACGTGCCGCTCCACGCCGAACGCGGCGTAGAAGCGGTGGGCTGCCCCGGCGTCGGCCACCTCGAGGGTGACGGAGGCGAGGGACACGGTGGGCGCGGTGTTCTCGTTGTTTCCCATGGCCATGACGCTACGGGCGGCCCCATGGCCCGGGCTTCTCGAATCCTGACCGGTCCTGCGGTTTCCGGCACCTGTCACGAACCGGCCCCGGCCACCGACCGCGCGAGCTCCAGCATCGCATCGTTGCCGGCCTTGACCGCCGTCAGCTCCGGCTGGTGCTGCCGGATGAGCTCGTCCTCGTAGGCCGACTCGACGGTGAACCAGACCCCCACGACGTTCGTCCGGGCCTTGCAGTCGACGTCGGCGGTGGCCGTGGCGATCTCCTCCGCGGACGGAGCGGCGCCGGCCGCCCACCGGGAGTCCTTGAGGGCGTCCCCTGGCGTGGCGTAGGAGTAGCCGCGGTCCCCCATGCAGCGCGACCAGTCCTGGAAGACGGTCCTGACCCTGGGGTCCGTCATCGACCGTTCGAAGCCCTCGTAGTTGATCCCCACCGCGACGTCGGCGTCCCGGCCGGTGCCGCCGCGCGAAGTCAGCTCCTTCTGCGCGGCCCCGATGCACCCGCCCGGCGGCAGCCCCTTCCCCCGGAACTCGGTGGCCGCCCCCGGGGCGGGCCTCCCACCCGACCCGAGGCCCGTACCGAGCACGGTGGTGAGCTCGGCGCTCATGGACGGTCCCCCGCTCGGCTTCCTCGCGCCGCCCGGGTCGGGCGCGTGGTAGCCGTGCACGGAGACGTCGGCGAGCTCGACCGGGTCGTACCGGTGGGTGGTCTGGCTCTGGGACGGCGCCGCCCCGGACCCGGGCGGCCGGGAGTACTCCAGGCCGAACCCCCTTACGCAGCGCGCGACCAGCACGGTCTGCGCCGCGTCGTACTGGCGGAACTGCTCCCCGCTGAGCAGGTAGGCCTCGATGGGCAGGGTCCGGTCGCCCACCTCGCTCAACCGGGGGACGTCGCCGATCGGCGGCGGGTCCATCGGCGTCAGGGACGCGGACGGCCTGGCGGCGGGCGCGGCGGGGGTCGCGGGTCCGGATGCGCAGCCGGCGGTGAGGACCAGGGGGACGAGCAGGAGGGCGGCCAGTGAACGGCCGCGGTGGGGGGACGTCATGGCGGGGCTCCTCGGTCGGATCGATCGGCTCGATCGGCTCAGCCGGCTCAGCCGGATCGGTCGGTGAAGGCCGATCGGGTGCCGGGCCCCCGACGAACGGAGCCCGGCACCCGATCAGAACCGGATCAGAGCTCCCAGGCCTGCGAGTGGTTGTTGTTGCGCATGTTGATCGAGCCGCCGTTCCACGGCACCGCGCCCAGGTTGGCCCACGAGTTGTGCGGGATGTACTGGTTCGGGCCGGTGTTGCGGATGCTGTACTCACGGTAGTAGACGCGGACGTTCCAGGTCTGGTCCATGTTCCACACGGAGGCGGCGTTGTTCATGACGGCCTGACCGTTGCCGGCCCCGCCACCGCCGAAGTAGCCGTCGTAGTTGCCGTCCTCGCCCTTGCCGAAGAACGCGCCCTGCAGGTTGGGGCTGTAGTAGACGCACGCGTCGCCGCTGACGCAGCCACCGCTGCTGGCGAGGGCCGGCGTGGCGGTGCCGAGGAGCACCGTACCGAGGGTGACCGCGGCCAGGGCGGCGGCTGCCATCTTCTTGTTCATCTCACTGCCTTCCGATCGGTGGAGTGGGATCCCCCGCACCTCGTCCCGGGGCGGGTCGCATCCCTGATCGTGATCAGGCTGTGGTGCTCGGCCTGACGGGAACGACTCTGCGGCACCGGCGGAGTCAACTTCGAGAGGAGACGGGCTGTTGGGAACGTCCAACCCGTTCCCACGCCGCTGAGCTGGGGATTGGGAACGGCACGGCCGGGCTCCGGATCTCGTGGAACGGCCCTCCGGCAGCGGGCTCCGGTCGCGCACCGGTCGGGACCGGAGCGGGAAGTCGGCCCGATCGACTTCCCGCTGCGTTTCCGGCGCCTCCCTGAACGGTGGCGGGTCGATCCCGTCATGGAGTCGCGTCTTCTGCCGAAACTCCTGGTGACACCAGGTGCGCACCCCACTCACCCTTCCGGGAGTTCGACCACGTCCCTGCCGCTCCGGCTCCGTACGCAGCACCGCCGTCGCCGTCCTCCTCCTGCTCGGCTCGGCGCTCGCCACCGCCGCAGCCCAGACGGCATCCGCGGTACCCCGGCAGGGATGCACGGCGAGAGGCTGCAACGAACTCGACCCGGTCACGGAAGGGTGCGACGGCGACGCCGTCACCATCGACGCCGCCAGGGCAACGATCGGGGACATGCACGTCGATCTCCGCTACAGCTATTCCTGCAAGGCCAGTTGGGCCCGGGGCGCGCACCACACCACACCGGACCTGCGGACGATCCTGGTCGCCCCCCACGGCGCATCCGATGGGCAGGTGGAGTCCAACGACCACGGGAGTCAGTTCATCTACAGCAAGATGGTCGATGGCACGAGTCCGGACTTCGTGCGCATCTACCCGAGGCGTGGCGACTTCGCCTGCGGGAACCAGGCGAACCCGTCCCAGCAGTGACCCGACGCAGCGCGGGAGGACGGGGTGTGCGGGGTGATCGCGACGCCGGTGACGGCGTTCGTGGCGCAGTCGATGATCCAGGTCACCCATGGCCACACGGGCTCGCCTTGCAGGTCGACCTCGACTGGGACGTGCTTGTGGTCGCCCTCCCAGCAGGCGTTGCGCCACTGGCGAGGCCGGCGCAGGTGCACGTCGTGGCGGCGCCGTGCCCGCTCCCCTCGGTCAGGGCACCGCGCTGGCCCGGGTTCAGGTCGCGGCGGATCGCCCGGTGCAGCGTCGCCGGCGACGGCACCGCCACCGGCACGGCCGCGCCCGCATCCTCCTGCTCCCCCGCAGCCGAACGCGGCGCCGACGTCGAAGTCCTCAGCGGCTTCACCTACTACGCCCGGTTCGACGAAACGAGCACGAGCTCCCGGGAGAACCCCTACGGAATCGTTCGCCGCAGCACCATAGACGGCATCGACATCGACGAGGCCTTCACCCGCAACCTGCGCTGGGAGCCGACCGAGTACCTGCGCCGCTACTACCTCGGGCACAACGACGACGACCACGCCGAGATCACCAGGGCCGAAGCCGACGCCTTCATCAGACGCGCCACGCGGATCCTGACGACACCACGGGCCCGGGCGGCGGTCGAGCGCCTCACAACCATCGACTGGCGGGACGAGGACACCGCCTTCACCCACGCCGCCTCGCGCTCACGCCTGTTCCGCGAGCACCTGCGCCGCTCGGCCCTCTGGACGCAGGCCTACGAGCCCGCAGGTGACTGGCCCGTCGTCGACCTGGCGGCGTCCGTCGATCCCACGGCCCAGGTGGACGCGGAACTCGCCGCGCGGCTCGACGCGTTCCTGGAGGCCAACGTCGCAGACGTCCGGGCGAAGGCCCTGTGCCGCGCCGCGCTGCGCTGGGCGACCCTGCTCGACACGTCGGCGGCGCGGCTGCCCGAGCTGGACGACCCCTTCGAGCCGCTGCTGCTGATGCTGGAGCGGGGAGGCTGGTGCGGCCTGGTGATCGAGAACGGGGTCGCCGACTTCGCGGTGGCACGCGTCCCCTTCGGGACCTGGCAGGACCACCTGAGCACGGAACCGGTCGTCCAGCTCGACAGTTCCGCGCTCGGCGCCCTCGGCTGAGAACTGGTCGCGGGGCGCATGGGCGCCCGGCTCTGGCCCGGGCGCCGGCATGCGCGGTCGGCGGCCGGGCCATCGGGCGGGTGCGTCCACCGCCTTACGTCGGGAACTCGCCCAGCCAGCCGCGGGATACCAGGTACGTGGGGATGTAGGGCGACTCCGCGAGGAGGGCGGTGCTGAACGCGAAGTCGATCATGCCGGCGGACCCTTCGAGCCCGTCGACGCGCCGGTTCACCCGCACGCTCAACTTGTCGGCGAACGCGTGCCCGTCGGGCTGGGGCACGAGGTGGCGGGCAACGGTCACAGTCACGGACGGATCTCCTCGGTCATGTCGAACGGTCAGCACAGCACCCTGCCGTCCCAGAGAGCCCGCGCACGGGCCTGCGGGCGCGTGCGCTCAGTGGTGGAACACCCGCCCGGTGGTGTCCAGCCAGCACCAGTCGACCGGGGCGTACTGCTTCTTCAGTGCGAGGCGCCCGGAGCCGTAGCCCTTGAGGGCGGCCTCCACGGCGGCGGGCAGGGCGTCGAGGTCCTGCGGCACCGGAACGCGAAGCAGCAGGCGCTGCTTGCGGTGGAGGAGGAGGACCTCGCCGGCCGGGGTGCATTCCAGCAGCTCGAAGTTCTTCAGGGCCGTGTAGGGCTTGACCGCGGTGGAGATGCGGGAGCGCAGCCGGCCGTCGGCGGTCCAGGCGTAGAGGCCGTAGCGGTTGAGGTGGAAGGCGTGGCCGCGGTGGGGGTCGGCGGTGACGGTGAAGGCGAGCCCGGTGAAGGGGCTGTCGTCGTAGCGGTGCAGGCCCTCCAGGCGTCCGCGCAGCGTGCCCTGGTCGTCGAGGAGGGCGAAGCTGAACTCCTGGCCGCGGTCGGTCGACCGGTAGGCCCTGCCGAAGACGGGGACGACGAAGAGGTCGTCGCCGAGGGCCGACGGTCGTGTCATCTTGCAGTCCTCGTACCCGTACGCGTACGGGCTGCGGGTGATGCCGCTGAGGTCCGACAGGAGGTCGGTCAGCGTGGGCGAGGGGCGGTTGTCCCGGCACACCGGCGCGTCGCCGAAGACGACGTGAGGATGCTGGTCGGCGCCGGTCTGACGGTCGGTGTTCGCGTGGAGGCTCGCGATGGCCCGCAGGGTGGGCTTGGAGCCGGGCGCGAGCGCGGTGCCGGGTTCGGAGACGGCGACGATGTTGAGGGTCGCGCCGGCCCACTTGAGCCCGTACTCCGAGGTCGTGCAGAGCAGTCGGCCGGAGGGCGTGACGGTGATCGAGGCGGCGAACGGATCGCCCGCCCTCGCCTTCTCCTCCTCGAAGCCCCAGGGCATCGGGAACGTGCCCACGACCCTGCTCAGGTCGGCCGAGAACAGGTGGGTGATGCCCGGGCACAGAGCGAGGGCGACCGTCCCGTCCGGGAGGACGGCCAGGGTGTCACCGTCCCCGTCCGGGATGATCGCCGACGGGGTGCCGTCCGGCCGGGGACCACCGGACACGGCAGTGGCGACGGGCGTACCGTCGGGGGCGTAGCGGGTGATCGACCGGTAGTTGAGCGGGCAGTGGGCGGGATCGGCCGGATGACCTGTGGCGTGCCCTGCGCGCCACAGGGTGGAGACCACGTAGGTGTCGCCGTCAGGCGTGGCCACGGCGTGCCTCGGGGTGAACGCCCACCCGCCGGCCGCCGGGTCGAGGCCGTGGGTGTCGGCGAGCGCCGCGGGCAGGGTCATGGGCAGGGCGGGCATCCGGTTCATGACCGGAATTCTGCACCGGCCCACGGACAGCATGGACTTCGTCGGCCGCCCGCGCACCGATATCCCTGCCGACTGCGACAGACCGGCGATCTGTCCTGAGACGCGGGGACTCCGGGCGATGCCGGGGGCCCCGCCGGGCATCTTCCGAGCAGGTCTCCTGGCCCGCACCCAGCCGATGGAGTGATCACTCACTTCCCCGTGGACAGACCAACGAGCACACCAGCCGGCCGAGTTGCCCCGAACTGCACAGGCGCCGGAACCCCCTCGAACCTCCGACGAACCCTCACACGCCCCGGCACGCCGTCATTCGGCCGTTGATGCGGCGTACATCTCCGCCTGGTTCGGTGCGGTCGGCGAACCGCGTCCTGCGGGAGCCGGTCCAGTTCCCGCGATGTGAGGACGGCATGTGGCGGCAGCCACCGCGAGGACCACTCCGGCGATGAACTTCAGCAGCGGGTCGAACGTGCCGTCGTCGCGCACGGCCGGCCTCCTTTCGGATCGGTGGGGCGGGGGTCACGGCGCGGGGCGGCCGAGGCGCAGCCGGGCAGTGCGGGGTGGCAGTCGCAGCAGGTCGTGCAGAGCGATGCCGTCCTCGGCCCATTGGCGCAGGCGGCCGCGGTCGACCCAGTGCACCCGGTGCTGGTCGCCCCATGCCTTCGCGTCACGGGTGAAGGCGCCGTTGGTGACGACGACCGCGCTGTCGGCGCCGTGTGCGGGGCCGGCGGTTCCCTTGACCTGGTACATGACCTGGGATCCGACCTTCGCGCCGACCTTGGTGTGCTTGGCCTGGACCACGATCCGGCCAAGGGCGGGGTGCTGGCCGATCACGTCGGCGGCCTGGTCGCCCTTCTGCCCGACCTTGCGGGCGCTCCAGCCGTCCCGCACGAGCAGGTCCCGCAGCGCGTGCTCGAATTCCTGGTCGCCGAGGGCGTCGATGCGCTCCAGGCTGAGCCGCAACGTGGCCAGCCGCTGCGCTCGGCGCAGATCCGCGGCCCGGCGCCGCGCCCACCACGCCGCCGTGACGACTGCGGCCATGGCGGCGAGGACGGCGAGCACGGGCCAGTACCGCTCGGCGACCCGCACTCCGGCACTGGCCGCCTCGATGAGCCAGACGACCGCGGCCAGCACGGTGAGGCCGGCTGCGGCAGTCTCGGTGGCGCCGCGCGGCCTGCGCAACCGGTAGCGCCGGCGGCCCATCAGGGCGCCGTCGGGGCGGTAGCCGCCGGGGCCGGTGTGCCGGGCGTCGCCGCGTCGCTGGCCCCGAAGCCGATGAAGTGCCCCCACAGCCATACGAGCGCGCAGATCCCGGCGATGGTCCAGCCGCTCATCTTCTTCACGCTCGGCCGCGGGTTGCGGCGGATGTGGCGTCGTACCACGTGGTAGCCCTCAGGTACGGGCATCACAGTCTCCCTTCCCGTCGGCGGACCGCGATGTGCGGTTCGTCCGGCCAACTGATGTACCAGCGGACGCCGACAGGAATTGACGGATCACCGGCAGATGCGCACGACGGAGAGGGCATTCCGGACAGCCGGGCCTAGAGGGCGCACCGGCTGCGCTGCACGCGACCCGCCCGCTGACCATGGGTGACGACCTGGTCTCGTGGCGCGACGGCGGCATGGCGGATTCGGGTGAGACCGGAGTCGCCGGAACGAGGGCGGCTGTGGCCTGCGCGGACGTGGCGCGGCTGTCGCCGGGGCGTCCTGGTCATGAAGTTGGCGAGAAGCAGCGGCGTACGCCGGTGGTCCTGGACCGGGGCGCAGTTCGTGTCACGAGCCGCATGCGGGGTCACTGTGGGGTGTCCTGTCCGCCGGCCTCGCCCTGCTGCGGGCGGGCCCACAGCAGCGCGTGGTGCGCGGGGCCCGGCTCGCCGAGGTCGACGAGGCAGCGGCCGGTGTCGACGGCGAGGTCGGCGGCGCTCATCCAGGAGCACCGGGCGGGCGGCGTATCGGTGGCGATGTTCAGGGAGTGTTCGGCAGCGTCGAGTGCACGGCGGGAGGCTCCGGCCTCACCGGTCATCGCGTGCGCGCGGGCTTTGCGCAGGTGCGGCAGGGAGGGGGCGGTCGGGTCCTGTGTGCGGGCGAGCGCGTGGTCGAGGACGTCACCGGCGGCGAGTCCACGGCCGCGCTGGTCGGTCTGGCCACCCTGGTCGGCAACGACCTCGTGAACGGCGACAAGCTGCCGCCCAAGTCGAACTCGAAGTCGATCGCGGGCGGCCTGATGTCCCGCACGTCCTTCGCCACCCGAACACGGTGGAGAAGGCGGACGTGACCCAGGACGACTGGGTGCACATCCACGGCTCCCTCGGCGCCCTGGGAAGCGTCGACGACCGGGTCGGCCCGCTCGGCGAGGAGGAGGTGGCCCTGGTCGCCGAGCCGCGCCGGATGAAGGACGGCCTGCGCACCCCGGACCCCACACGGCTCACGGTCGCCGCGTTCGACCCGGTCCAGTTGCCGAACGAGGGCCGCTCAATCAAGTACAAGAAGTAGCCGCGCAGTTGAGCAGTGCGGGATTCGCACGGGATGTGCCACCACTGCGGTGCAGCCCGTTCCCTCGTCCCACGGGCCAAGGCAACAGTCTCGGTGACCGGGCCTCCCGCGTCAGTCCGGATCGTTCCGGATTCCGCGCCGTGCGGCGGGTGACTACCGTCCCAACCGCTCGACCACCGGGCGGTCCGGACGGACCGCCGTCACGCGCGTTCCCAGGAGGCCACGTTGACCGCCCAGCACCCCACCCGCAGGAGCATCCTCAGGACCGGCGGCGGGCTCGGCGCCGCGCTGGCGCTGGGCGCCGCCGGCTCGCTGGCCTCGACGAGTCCCGCAGCGGCGGCCGGCGACGGCTTCGGCCTGAGCATCGTGGACCGCAACGAGAGCGACCCGCGGATGTGGTACTACCGCTTCCGCACCTCGGCGATCGGCTGGAACCCCGGCGTGAACGTGCTGCTGCCGGACGACTACCAGTGGAGCGGCCGCACCTACCCGGTGCTGTACCTGTTCCACGGCGGCGGCACCGACCAGGACTTCATCACCTTCGACCGGGCGGGCGTCCGCGACTGGACCGCCGGCAAGCCGATCATCGTGGTGATGCCGGACGGCGGGCACGCCGGCTGGTACTCCAACCCGGTCAGCTCCAACGCGGGCCCGCGCAACTGGGAGGAGTTCCACATCAACCAGTTGCTGCCCTGGGTGGAGGCCAACTTCCGCACCTACGCCGAGTACGACGGCCGCGCGGTGGCCGGTTTCTCGATGGGCGGCTTCGGCGCACTGAAGTACGCCGCCAAGTACTACGGTCACTTCGCCTCGGTGAGCGCCCACTCCGGCCCGGCCAGCCTGCGCCGGGACGGCGGCCTGGTGGCGCACTGGGCGAACGCGTCCTCCGCCGCGCTGGACCTGAACGGCGGCACGGTCTACGGCGTGCCGCTCTGGGACCAGGCGCGGGTGAGCGCCGACAACCCGGTGGAGCGCATCGAGAGCTACCGCAACAAGCGGGTCTTCCTGGTGGCCGGCACCAGCCCCAACCCGGTCGACTGGTTCAGCACCGTCAACGAGACCCAGGTCCTGGCCGGGCAGCGCGAGTTCCGCTCCCTGCTCGACCGGGCGGGCATCCCCTACGACGCGCGCGAGGTGCCCGGCGGCCACGAGATCCGGCCGGACGTGTTCCGGCAGGACCTGGACGGCATCATCGACCGCCTGCGCAAGGCGTGAGGGCCGCCCCGGTGTTCCGCTCCCTTCTCCGGCGCGCCTCGCGACCGGCCCCGGCCGCCCCTCGGCACCGAGTCCTGGTCTCCGCCCTCGCGCTGCTCTCCGTCACGGCGGTCCTGACGGTCGGCGTCGGCGCAACGCCCGCGCCCGCCGCCACCGGCATCGACCTCTGTGCCGAGGTCGGCTACAACGCGGGCTTCCGGGGCGACGCCCTGGTGACCGCGATCGCCGTCGGCATGGCCGAGTCCAGTTGCAACCCGCTCGCGTCCAACGTCCAGAACAACACGCCGCCGTCCACCGACCGGGGCCTGTGGGAGATCAACAGCTACTGGCACTCCGAGGTCAGCGACGCCTGCGCCTACGACGCCCAGTGCAACGCCGACGCGGCCTACCGCATCTCCAACAAGGGCACCAACTGGGCGCAGTGGTCGACCTACAAGGAGGGCGCGCACCTGCGGTACATGGACGCGGCCCGGGCCGCCGCCGACCGGCTCGGCCACCACGACCCCGGGCCGGCCCCGGTCGTCTACCCGACGCAGCCCGGCCGGGTCGTCTCGGCGCGCTCGGCGGACGGCCGGCTGGAGGTGTTCGCGGCCGGTGCCAACGGCGTCTCGCACGCCTGGCAGAACCAGGTGAACGGCGCCTGGTCCGAGTGGGAGTCGCTGGGCGGCCCCGACGGCGCCCGGCTGACGATCGGCGCGGACGCGGACGGACGGCTGGAGCTGTTCGCGCTCAACGGCAGCACCCTCCAGCACCGCTACCAGCTCCAGCCCTCCGGCGCCTGGTCGGGCTGGGACACGTTCGGAACCGGCGGCCACAACCTCGCGGTCGGTGCCAACCAGGACGGCCGCCTGGAGGTCTTCGCCTCCGGACCCGTCGGCATCTTCCACCGCTACCAGACCGCGCCCAACAGCGGCTGGTCCGGCTGGGAGCCGGCCGGCGGCGGCCCCGCCTACAGCGAGATCGGACTCGGCAAGTCCCCCGACGGGCGCCTGGAGGTCTTCGCCCTCAACGGCTCCACCTTCCAGCACATGTGGCAGACCGCCACCAGCGGCGCCTGGTCGAGCTGGGAGACCTTCGGCGACGGCGGCCACGACCTCACCGTCGACCACAACCAGGACGGCCGTCTGGAGGTCTTCGCCTCCGGCCCCGCCGGCGTCTACCACCGCTACCAGACCAACCCCACCACCTGGTCCGGCTGGGAACCCACCGGCGGGCCGGCCGATTCCCAACTGACCAGCGAGCACGCGCCGGACGGCCGGGTGGAGGTGTTCGCCATCAACGGCACCACCGCACAGCACCTGTGGCAGACCGGCGTGAACGCGCCCTACGACACGTGGGTCGCCTTCGGCGGCCCCGGCACCGAGATCACCGCCGCGGCCAACGCCGACGGCCGCATCGAGGTCTTCGGCTCCAGCAGCGCCGGTGTCCACCACCGCTGGCAGACCGGCTTCTCCACCTGGTCCGAATGGTCCTGGCTCAACACCACCGCCGGCCCCGCCGTCAACTGACGGCGGCCGGCGGTCCGGCGCCCGGTCCCCGGTCGATCCGGGGACCGGGCGCCTCGCGGCACGGCGTCAGGCGTGGCACCGCAGCATCGTCAGCGGCGGGTTGGCGACGTAGTCGGCCCAGAAGTCCTCGCCGTACTCGCGCACGCCGGCCTCGGAGATCTCCAGGGGCACCCAGGTGATGTCCTTGAATCCGGCCGCGTGCAGCGACCGTTCGTAGGTCTCGCGGCTGGGCGGGTTCGCGACGAAGGAGATCGGCGGGTCGAGGAGCGCGGTGATCCTCACCCGCGGCCCGATCTCGGTCACCTCGCCGAGCGATTCGCACAGGAAACCGTACTTGGCCAGGGACGGCCCGTCGAACCGGTAGTCCGGGTGCTGCACGAAGGCGAAGAACCCGGCCCCGTCCGCGAGGCTGCGGTGGATGTTGCGGCACATCCGCTCGACGGTGGCGACGCCGTCGGCGTAGTTGAAACACTGGACCGCGACCGCGAGGTCGAACGGCTGCTCGTAGAGGGGAAGTTCGGCGACGTCACCGACCTCGTACGCCACGCCCAGCGGATCCTTGCCCTCCATGGCCCGGGCCACGCCGACCATCTCGGAGGAGATGTCGACGCCGAGGACGCGGGACGCGCCCCGGCGCTTGAACTCCCGGCTGTAGAAACCGGTCCCGGAGGCCAGGTCCAGAACCGACTTGCCGGTCACGTCGCCCACCAGGGCGAGGAAACCGGGCACCTCCCCGTAACGCATCAGCGGAAGGGTCTTGAAGCCCTCGAACGCCTCGCCGATCTCGTCGTACAGCTGACCGGTCATCATGCTCCCCGTCCGTTCTCGGCCTCGGTCCTCTGTCCGGTCCGAAGCTCCTGCCGGGAAGTCTCGCGTCCGGCCACCGGGACGTCGTACTGGCGGAAACCACAAATGTGCCGCAGCCACGGCCGACGTTCTCGTCGCGTTCGCGCCGGACGGCTGGTGGACGTTCCCGGGCACGATCTGCCGGCCTCCCGCCGCTCAACCCCGTCGCGAGGTCAACCACCGCCCTTTCGGCACGCGGCCAGGGAGTCGGCCGCGCGGCTCGCGTTCCGGTCGACCGGCTCGGACTGCGGCGGAAGGTCGCGGCGGCGGCGGAGCGGGGCGAGGTGGACCGGCACGAAGGTCGTCACGATCAGAGCGCCGCCCACCCACAGCGCCGGCTGCACGCCCACCAGTTGGCCGATCGCCCCGGCAACCGCGGCGCCGACGGCGAGGGCTCCCGTCAGCAGGAAGCGGAAGGTGGCGTTCATCCGGCCGAGGAGGTCGTCGGGGGTCATCCGCTGGCGCAGGCTCACGCCGAGCACGTTGTCCGTGCCGATCTTGACCATGGCCACGAACCAACCGCCCCCGGCGAGCCACAGCCCGGCTCCCTGGCCAGCCGGAACACCTGCTGCGCCGATCGAAATCGGATGCCGTCGGCCTGCGGCTGCTCCTAGGATCTGCACCATGGCAACACGACTCGTGCAGATCAACATGAAGGCCCATGACGACTCCGCGCTCGGCCGCTTCTGGGCGGAGGCGCTCGGCTGGGGTCTCGACCACGAGGCGCCCGGCGTGACCAACCTCGAACCCCTCGGCTTCGCCTACCCCGACCCCACGGCCGTCTGCATCGACATCATCGCCCGCCCGGAGCCCAAGACGGCGAAGAACCGGGTCCACCTCGACCTGGCCACCACCTCGACCGCCCATCAGGCCGAGCTGGTCGCGCGCCTGAAGGACCTCGGCGCGACGCTCGCCGACGTGGGTCAGGGCGACGTCCCCTGGACGGTCATGGCCGACCCCGAGGGCAACGAGTTCTGCGTCCTGGAACCCCGCGAGGTCTACCGGGACACCGGGCCGATCGCCGCGGTGGTGGTCGACTGCGCCGACCCGCGCGGGATGGCGCGGTTCTGGGGCGAGGCGATGGACTGGACGCTGCACGAGGTCGCCGACGACCACGCGACGATGCGCTCCTCCCAAGGCGTCGGCCCCTACCTGGAGTTCATCCGCACCCCCGACACCAAGAGCGGGTGGAACCGCGTCCACCTCGACGTCAGGCCCTACCGCGGTGACGACCCGGCGGCGGAGGAGGCCCGGCTGCGCGCCCTGGGTGCCACCGACCCCGGCATCGACCAGTCCGAGATCTCCTGGAGGATCCTGGCCGACCCGGAGGGCAACGAGTTCTGCCTTCTCAGCCCCCGCTGACTCTGAGGGGGACGTGAACGAGGGCGAGCGCCGCTTCGCAGGCGGCGAGGGCCGCTCTGCCGGTCCGGCAGCGGGCGTGACGATCCGGTGACACTGCCGAAGCCGGGCCCGGCGCCCGACCCCGCCCCCGTCCGCGCCCGAACGGGAGGAGGCCGCCCTGCCACACGGGACGGGGCGGCCTCTCCCTACATCTTCATCGGTCCCTCAGCGGGACGTGTCACCAGCTGAAGTAGCCGTGCGACATCCAACCGGTGACGCCGCTGTCGACGTCGTAGACCAGGTCCCACTGACCGTCACCGGACACGTCGCGGTGCGCCAGGCGCTGGCCGGTGTAGCAGAGGCCGAGGACCGCGCCCGAGGTGCTCGGGTTGGCGCGGAGGCGGACACCGTCCCCGGTGCAGTGGCCGTAGACGTCGTCGGCGTAGGCGGGCGTGGCCAGCGTCGCGCCGCCGATGGCGACCGCGACCGCGAGGCCGACCGCTGCCATGGTGCGCTTCCCCCGTGCTGCGAAAGACACAGTTTCTCCTCAATGAACCATGTGACGCCAAGTCAGATGATCTTGGCGACAGAGAAGATAACATGTTCATGATCTTCAAAGTTCGGCGAGAAGACCGTGATTGACGGATCATCACACTTCTTCACACCCCCTCCCCACCGAGGCGATAGACGGTGATGCCACCGCCGCTGCGGACCGGGGCGTAACCGGCGGAAGCGAGCGCGCGAACGGCGTCGGCCTCCTGGCGCGCGGGGAAGAGCCCGTCCTGCGGCCGGTCGTACGCGGCGACCCACTCGGGCCTCACGCCGGCCCCGCCGGGGTGGCGGGGGAAGAGGTAGACCTCGGCGCGGGCGGTCAGTTGGGGGGCGAGCCCGTTGGCGGCGGCGACCCGGGCGCCGTCCGGGATCCGGCGCAGGACATCCCGGACGGTGTCGGCCGACGCGTCGGACTGCCAGGTGGCCGGCCGGCCGAGTGCACCGAGGGGCTGGGCGGGCAGGGTGGCCGCGGTCACCGCGAGTGCGGCGCCGACCAGGCAGCGCACGGTCCACCGGGGCAGGCGGCCTCCGGCGCACGGCCGGGTGAGGGCGTCGGCGAAGGCGATGAAGACGATCGGCATCAGTGCCGCGCTGTAGTGGAACGAGGTGCCCCAGTACGCGGGGTTGGTGGACCAGAACCGCCAGGCCACCGTCGGCACCGCGAGCAGCAGGAGCGGGGACCGCAGGGCCAGGAAGGCCGTGGGAGCGAGCAGCACGACCAGTGTGACCCACTTCTGGCCCGGCAACAGGAGCCTGGCCACCGGATCGCCGGACGGCCCGTCCACGCTGGACAGGTACGGGTAGACGCCGTCGGGGTTGAGCCCGGGGACGACGACGAGCACCACCAGGGCGAGGGTCAGGACGGCGAGCGCGGCGAGGCCCGCACCGAGTGCGCGGCGGCCGTGGAGGAACAGGCAGCAGCCGACGGCCGCGACCGTGGCCCCCAGGTCCTCCTTCACCAGCAGCAGCGGCAGTGCCCACCCGGCCGCTGCCGCCCACGCGCGCAGTGTCAGCCGTTCCAGGGCGAAGGCCAGCAGCGGCACCGCGAACACGACCTCGTGGAAGTCGAAGACGACCGCCTGCTGGAGGCCGACCGACAGCCCGTACGCCGTCCCGACGCCCGCGCCCGCCCACGGTCCCACCGCCCGCGCCGCCACCCGGGTCACCGGGACGACCGAGACCGCGAGCAGTGCCGCCTGTGCGACCAGGAGGGTGAGCGGCGAGGGGAAGAGCCGGTAGAACGGCGCGAGGGTGGCGAGGATCGGGTGGAAGTGGTCCCCGAGCAGGTGGAAGCCCGGCCCCTTGAGTTCGGAGACCGGCGCCCGTCCGTGGGCGTACGCGCGCACGGCCTGCTCGAAGATTCCGAGGTCGAAGCCGGTCGTGCGCAGGTGCAGATGGCGGGAGACGGACAGGGCGGTGTACGCGGCGAACAGGGTCGCGGCGAGCGCCCAGGGCAGCGCGGCGGCCGCCCGGGACGCGGACGGCCTCCGCGGTCGCGTCGAAGGCCCCGTGGGCGGCATGAGCGCCGTGGGCAGCATGAGCGGCTTGGGCGGCCTTCGGGTCGTACGCGTCGTGGGCGGCGCGACGGTCTCGGCCGCAGGCAGGGTCAAGGTCACGGGGCACCTCGTGGTTTCGCGGGCCGCGCCACGACTGCCGGCGACGGCTGCCCGACGTAGGCACGCCGCCAGCCTCCGGTCCGCCCGCTGAGGATCCGCTGAACGAGCCTGAAAGCACCTTCAGGAACCCGCACACCCCTCGTGACATGCTGGAACGCATGCGCGTACTGGTGGTGGAGGACGAGTCCCGGATGGCCGAGGCCCTCCGGGACGGGCTGCGGGCCGAGGGCTACACGGTGGACGTCGTCAACGACGGCCGCTCCGGCCTCTGGTACGCGCGTCTGAACGACTACCGGGTCATCGTCCTGGACGTCATGCTCCCGGGCCTCAACGGCTACCGGGTCTGCGCCCGGCTGCGCCAGGAGGGCGTCACCACGCCGATCCTCATGCTCACCGCCAAGGACGGCGAGTACGACGAGATCGAGGCCCTGGACACCGGCGCCGACGACTACCTCGCCAAGCCCTTCTCCTACCCGGTCCTGGTCGCCCGGCTGCGCGCCCTGGTCCGCCGAGGGGGCGCAGGACGCCGGCCGGAGCTGACCGCCGGGGACCTGGTCCTCGACCCCGCCGACCACTCCTGCCGCCGTGCCGGGACCCCGGTCGAGCTGACCCCTCGCGAGTTCGCCGTCCTGGAGTGCCTGGCGGAGCGCCCGGGCGAGGTCGTCGCCAAGACCGCCATCCTCGACCAGGTGTGGGAGAACGGCTTCGAGGGCGACCCGAACATCGTCGAGGTGTACATCAGCGCCCTGCGGCGCAAGATCGACACGCCCTTCGGCCGGAGCTCCATCGTCACCGTCCGCGGCAGCGGCTACCGGCTGGACGCCCGTGGCTAGGAACGTGCTCCGCCGCAGGAGGACCGACCCCGGCGACCACCCCGAGCGGGTGGGCGTCCTGCGCTCGCTGCGCGCCCGCTCGGCGGCGGCCGCCGGCCTCGCCGCCGCGGCCGCCTTCACCGCGGGCGCCTTCTGGCTCAGTCACGGCCTCTACGACTCCCAGCTGGCCGACGCGAAGGCCGCCGCCCAGGCCCGGCTGGACGTGGCCGTCGCCGACATGCGCACCGGCCACGTCCCGGCGAGCGGACTGCTCGGCGGCGACCGCAGCTACGCGCTGGTCCTCGACTCCGGCCGGCTCCTGGAGGTCAGCCCCGACCTGGAACCCTTCCGCGCCCAGGTCGCCGCCCAGCTCACGCCGCTGCCCGAGGGCGAGCAGGCCTCCCGCACCCTGGCACTCGGCGCGCCCGCCGACGGCTCCGCCGGCCGCCTGGCCCACCGCACCCTGCCCCTCTACGGGCAGAGCGCCGGCGGGATCGACGGTTTCTCCCTCCAGTCCGGCTTCGGCGAGCCCGACCGGGGCGAGCGCACCGTCACGGCCTACCTGCTCGTGCCACCGTGGGAGGCGGAACGCGTCGAAGCCGCCGTCCAGCGCATGCTCCTCGCAGCCGGCCCCGTCGCCGTCCTGCTGGTGGCCGCCATCGCCTGGGTGGTCACCGCACGGGCCATGCGCCGGGTGGAGGCGATCCGCACCCAGATGGCCTCCGTCACCGCCCACCACCTCCACCGGCGGGTCCCCGTCCCGCCCACCGCGGACGAGATCGCCCACCTCGCCACGACCACCAACCACACGCTCGAACAGCTGGACCACGCGGTCACCGCCCAGCGCCGCTTCGTCGCCGACGCCTCCCACGAGCTCCGCAGCCCGCTCGCCGGCCTGCGGACGTCACTGGAGGTCGCCCTCGCCCACCCCGACCGCAGCGACTGGCCCGAAGTCGTCCGCTCCGCCCGCGCCGACACCGTCCGCCTCCAGCAGCTCGCCGACGACCTCCTCCTGCTCGCCCGCCCACCCGGCGACGCGCCGACCCACCGCACCCGCGTCGAACTCACCGACCTCGTCCGCGACGTCGCCGCCGAACTCCCCGGCGGGACCGGGCGGATCAGCGTCGACTCCGGCGACTGCGCCGTGCTGTCCGTCCCCGGCAACGCCGCCCAGCTCCACCGCCTGCTGCGCAACCTCCTGGAGAACGCGCTGCGCCACGGCGTCGACGAGGTCGCCGTCACACTCGCCGAGGACCACGACCCGGACGGCCACTGGGCCGTCGTCGAGGTCCTGGACGACGGCCCGGGGATCCCCGCAGCCGACCGCGAGCACGTCTTCGCACCCTTCACCCGCCTCGACGAGGCCCGCTCCCGCGACTCCGGCGGCGCCGGCCTCGGCCTCGCCATCGCCCGCGACCTGGCCACCCGCCACCACGGCACCCTCGACCTCGCCGACTCCCCCGCCGGCGCCCGCTTCGTGCTGCGCCTGCCGCTGTAGGCCGGGGCCCTTGCCCCGGCTTCCGTCCGCAGCAGCGTCCGTCACCGAGCGGTGGCGGCCGGCCGATCCGGGCAGGATGTCCGGCAGGTGTGGGCGGACCAGACAGGGCCGTCCCGGCCGGCCGGGGTTCGGGCCGGCCGGGACGGCCCTGACGTGGACGGGTCCTCCCACCCCGGCGTGGCCGGGCGCGAGGTCTCGTCCGCGTCAGGAAGCGGGGGCGGCCACCGCGTCCAGGGTCCGTCGGATCACCTGGAGCCCCTGGTCCACCATGGCGGCGATGGGCTCCGCCAGGCCGTGCGGCCGCACGTCGGTGATCCAGACGAAGCGGCTGCGACCGCCGGCTTCGGCGAACACCTGCATGGAGGCGTGGTGGTGGACGACTTCCAGGGAACCTCCGACCACCGCGTAGGCGATGCGCCGGTCGTCGTCGTCCAGCGACACGATGAGCTCGTGCACCACCGTGCCGTCGGCGAAGGTCACCACCCGGACGTCGCCCTCGACCCGGGTGTCGACGACGAAACCCGGGGCGAGCCTGCGGTGGACCCCGCCCCAGTCGCGGATCGCGGCCCAGACCTCCTCGGGGTCGGCATCGATCGAAACGGTTCGATGAACAGTGGCCATGAGTGGCTCGCCTTCTCTATCGGACGGTCAGTTGGCAACGGGGGCGGCGGGGATCAGGCAGATGGGGTTGCCCTGGGGGTCGACGAGGACGACCCACCGGCCCTCGCCCGGCTGGAAGACGGGTCGGGTGGCCCCGAGGGCGAGCAGCTCGTCGACCGCGCGGTCCAGAGCGGGGACGGTGAAGTCGAGGTGCAGCTGTTTGCCCCCCGCGGGCCACTGCGGCGCCCGGTGGCCCTGGACGCGGACGAAGGCCGGCCCCGGCCCCGGCCCGCCCGCGCCGAGTGCGACGAAATCCTGGTCACTGTGGGTGGGTTCCCACCCGGTGGCCTTCTGGTAGAAGGCGGCGAGTGCGACCGGGTCGGCGCAGTCGACGACCACGGTGGCGAGCTGTTCGAGAACGGCCATGAGCGGACTCCTGAGATCGTGGACGGCCGGAAGCCCCACGGGTTCCGGTGACGGGAGCCTCCCCCGGCCGCCCCACCCGGGTCTTGAACATCCTTGCGGGCACGGCACTGTCGGACCCGCCGCGTACGGTACGGACCGTGCTCTCCGCCGAACCCCTCGCCGTCCGGCCCGACTTCGAGATCAGCGCGGTCGCCTGCCGCAGCGACCACACCCGCTGGTCGACTCCCGAGGTCCGCGCCGACCACCGCCTGGTGCTGGTGCGCCGCGGCCGATTCCGGCGGCGGGCCGCCGGGGTGGCCGCCGACCTCGACCCGAGCCTCGCCTACCTCGGCGCCCCTGGTGAGGAGGAGGGATTCGCCCACCCGGCCGGCGGCGACCACTGCACGTCGATCAGCGTCACGCCGGCGCTCTGGCGCTCCCTGGCCGGCTCGCGGCCCACCGCGCGGACGGTCTACGTCGATCCGACGCTCGACCTGGCCCACCGCCGTCTGCTCGTCACCGCACGGTCGGGGGACGTCGACTACGCGCTCGCCGAGGAACTGCTGGCCCTCCTCGCGACCGCCGTCGAGCGGACGGTGCCCGGCCCGACGCCGTCCGGCGCCCCACCTTCCGCTCGCGACCGATCCCTGGTGGCGGCGGCCCGCGAGGCGATCGCGACGGAACACCCCGCCTCCGCCACCCTCTTCTCCCTCGCCGACCTCCTCGGCGCCTCCCCCTACCGGCTGAGCCGCGCCTTCCCGCGCGAACTCGGCGTCTCGGTGACCCACTACCGCCACCGCGTCCGGATCGGCCTCGCCCTCGACCGGCTGGAGGCCGGCGAGACCAGCCTCAGCGCCCTCGCCGCCGACCTCGGCTACGCCGACCAGGCTCACCTCACCCGCACGCTCCGCCGCCACCTCGGCCACACCCCGACCGCCCTGCGCCGTCTGCTGGCACCGGAGGGAGCGGGGCTGGTCGGGTGACGGGTCCGACAACCGGTCGCGCGACGCGCTGCACGCGGCCGGAGCGTGCACAACGAGGCCTTGCCACAGCTGCCTCTGCACCTTCGTAGCAGGGGGCGCGCCGTCGGCGTGGCGGCCGCCGGGCAGCGGCCCGCCGTGCCCTCGACGGTCGCGGTCACCGGCGTTCCGGCGATCTCGGCGGCCAGCCGGAGGTACGTCCGCTCGGTGGCGGCGTCGCCGGTCAGCCGGCTCGCGTTCGTCGGCGGGTACCCGATCGCGATCGCGGGGCGGTCCTGCGGCGGACCGGTCGGCGGCACGAGCCGGGTGTCACGAGCCGGGTGTCACGGCGGCGGTGAAGCGGTCGATCGCGGCGCGCATCTCCGCGCGGGAGTACGGACTTCCCGCGGACGTCGACGGTGTAGCCGAGGCCACCGTTCACGTCCAGCAGGACGCGGCCCCTGGCCGGGGCTCCTCCCCTTCAGTGGACGCCGGTGTGCCGGTTCGCCCCCGTTCCGCCGCGCGTTGGGGGCCGGGGGCGGCGCGCGTTCGGTGCGACGCGCCCCGGGCGTGCGGTGGCGGCGTCGGCGCGGCCCGGGCCGTCACCGCCCCGCCACGCGTGTCCGGCACCCCGCGCACGCGTGGACGCCGCGGGCGCCGTAGCGGTGGATCGGCGACCCGCACCCCGCGCACGGGCCGACCTGCCACACCTCGCAACCGTGCGCGACGGCGGCGGCTTCGCGCTGGGGCTCGGTCACGACGAGCCTGCGCTCCTGACGGGGCACTCTGAACAGCCTCTCGGGGACCTCGTCGAGCGTGTGCAGGCCGGTGCCCGCGGAGTTCCCGCGCCGGGGGCGGGGATCGTCGAAGGTGAAGGTCTCCTCGCCGTAGCGGCAGGTCGGGTCGAGCGCCTGGCGGGTGTAGGTGATGCCGGCGTCCGGGGCAGGCTGCTCGACGGCGCCTTCCCCCTCGTCGTCCGGACCGAAGGCCTCGTGCCACCGGTCCCGGTCGGCCGCCGGCACCCACATCCGTGAGACCGAACGCGGGTCGCCCTGGCTCGGCACCCGCATCGGCACGAACTCGCCGTCGGCGCTGGCCACGACGAGCTCGTCGACCTCGGTGGGCGGCTTGGCCGGCAGGCACAGCGCCGGCAGGTACCACCCGGTGTGGAACCGGTTGCAGAAGCTCCCGTTGACCGGGCAGGGTCGCTCGCTGCTCGGCAGGCACTTCCACTGCTGCAGGTGCCGCACCCCCGCGCGGACCACCATCGCGAGCGAGGAGGCGATCTCCCGCCAGCCGAAGTTGTCGACCCGGGCCCACGGCGCCCGCTCGACGGCGGCGGACCGGTCGCTGTCGGTCACCCACAGCGGGACGATCCCGTGCTCCGCGGCCGTGCGGGAGCGGCGGCGCACCGTCTCGGCGCTGATGGGCGCGTACTGGGCCTCCCAGCCGATCCGCAGGCCCGAGTCCCCGGTGACGAGGACGTCGGTGCGGATCCGGCCGTCGGCCGCCCGCGCCCCGACCTCGGCGTGCAGCCCGTGGCGCTCCGCCGCGCGCGCGATGCGTTCCTTCATCGCGTCGCGCTTCGCGCTCTCCTCGGAGGTGGGAGTGTGACGCACCGGCAGGTGGGCGGCCACCCACGCGGTGCGGCCGCCGACCGTTCTCCGACGGATCGTCATCCAGGGAGCACGATCGTCCTCCTCGGCCTGGCAATAGCCGTCGCGGTGATGCTCGAGGCACTCCAGCAACTCGCGCTCGCGCCTGTCGATCGGAGCGGTGATCTCCGCCAGCAGGCCGGGCCGGTGGGGATGTCCGAGGTCGGGCAGGGTCAGGTTGATCTCGATGCCGTACGCGGTGTGGAAAACGCCGTTCGCCATATCCGGAGAGTAGAAAGGGCGACCGGAAATTTGAATACCGCCGCGAATGTTTAAAATCCTCCGGGAGATTCTCGCGAATTGACGCGGTCGGCACAGCCAACGAAATCGGAACCCAGTTTGGATCCACCGCTGCACCTACCGACCACGGCGTCGCCGGGGCCGGAAAGCCATTTGCAAGACAGGTCCGGGGTGCTCGTTCAGCCGACGTGTGGACCCGCAGCCGTCTTGTCCATCAACTCGCCCGTGCGACACCAGAGTTGCCCTGAATTGATGACAAGCACGCGGATCCGCCCACGCGCGGGCCCGGACACTGCCAGGATCGGCGCACCGAGCAGCGCGGCTCCCTCCTCCCCGCCGCCCGCCAGCCCGAAGGAGTCCGGCCTTGAGCCTGCCCATCGTCACCCGTCAGCCGCCCGTGCCGCCGCTCACCGACGCCCCCGTCCGCCTGCACGCCTGGTCGATCCCGCAGCGCGAGTACGCGCGCCAGGAGGAGCGCCGCGGCCGCCGACACGCCTACACCCGGCTCGATCCGGTCCGCACCGCGCTCGTGGTGATCGACATGGTGCCGTTCTTCGACGGGCCGTACGCGCGCGGCGTCATCCCGCAGATCCAGGCCCTGGCGGGCGCTCTGCGGCACGCCGGCGGCCTCGTGGCCTGGGTGCTGCCGGGAGCCGGCGGGCCGACGGCGGCCCGCGAGGAGTTCTACGGCGCCCGGGTCGCGGAGCTGTACCGGACCTCCGGCGGAAGCGGCCCGCTCCCCGGGCGCCTGCGGCCCGAGTTCGCGGTGGACGAGGGCCAGGATCTGATCGTCGAGAAGGACGCGTCCAGCGCCTTCTTCCCCGGCTTCTGCCCACTTCCCGGCCTGCTGGCCGAGCGCGGCATCGACACCGTGCTGGTGTGCGGGGTCCTGACCGACGTGTGCGTGGCCGGGTCGGCGCGCGACGCCGCCACCCTGGGCCTGCGCGTGGTCGTGGTGGCCGACGGAACGGCGACCCGCAGCGACGAGGTCCACAACGCCACCCTGCTGACCCTGTACCGCTCCTTCACCGACGTGCGCCCCACCGCCGAGGTCCTCGACCTGATTCGGGCGGGGCACCTGGGACCCTCCGTCGCCGCCGCACCGGAGACCGGGGTGACGCCGTGAAACGGGTCGGGTTCGACGAGCGGGCGTACACCCAGCGGTCCCGGACCCGGAGCTCGTCGAGCGTGGCCACCGCGCCCTCGCCCAGCTGCGTGCCGCCGACCGCTCGTAGCGAACCGGGCAGGCGAGCAGCACGTGGCGCCTGTCCGTGAGGTGTGGGAGCACTACCACGCCGACGGCCAGGGCTCAGCCCGCTGGACGACAGCGAGCGGACGATCCTCCCGAGCACCCGCCCGCACCCGGGGCCGGCGGCAGATGCCGGTTGCGTGTCGGTCGACGCATCGTGCTGCTGCGCTGCTGCCGGCCAGGGCGGGTGCCGTCCCCACCGTCGCGCGACGGCGCACACGCGGGGAACGCAGTCAGACCTGCTCGAAGTGGAACGCCTTGATGAAGCAGTCGCGCGGCTGGGCGACGGCGAAGAGGATGCACTCCACGAGCGACTGCGCGGTCAGCGCGTCCTTGGCCTCGCGCGGCGTGTTCTCCCAGTCCTCGGACATCGGATCGGGGTTGTCGAAGTCCGGCGGGTAGAGGGAGATCACCCGAACCCCCTGGGGCCGCAGCCGCTTGGAGAGGATCTCGGCGAACCCCGCCTGGGCGTTCTTGGCCGCGTAGAAGGCGTCGTGCGCCTCCGAGCGGTGATGACCGGCCGTTCCGCAGGCGGAGACCATGTTCACCACGTCCGGCTTGTCCGAGGCGAGGAGGAGGGGGAGGAAGTTCTTCACGGTCAGGACGGTGCCGGTGGCGCCGGAGGCGATGGTGTCGACGACGTCGGCGTCGGAGGCGGACAGCAGGTCCGGCCCCCGGAGGTAGCGGGAGCCGTTGTTGATCAGCACGTCAACGCGGTCAGTGTGCCGGCCGACGTCGGCGGCGAAGTCACGGATCGAGGCCGGGTCCGTCAAGTCGCAGGCGAAGGCGTGGACTTGCTGATGCCCTCGGCTGCGAATCTCGTCGCGGACGCGTCCCGCGGCGCCGAGCGTGCGCGCGGAGAGGAAGACCTCGGCGCCGAGGTCCGCGAGGCTGATGGCCACGGTGCGTCCGAAGTCGCGGCCGGCAGCGGTGATGACCACACGGTGGTCGTCGAACCTCATACCGGTGCTCCTCCGCGTTGGCGAGCGTCCTACGGCAGACGCCGGTCCTCGAACGGATCATAGGGCTCGTGGGCTTCGTACGGCTCGAAGCCGGGGTGGTCGAGGAGTTCCGAGATGGAGAAGGGGTGCCGGCGGTCGGTCAGGAGCCGGTGGATGAACTCGGTGGTGGAGCCGTCGAACCGCGCCTGGTGGTCGCCGTCCTCGTTGCGGGCGATGACGGGCCACCGATTCGGGTCTGTGCCTTCCGTGAGCCAGTAGAACTGGTCGGCCCGTTCGGAATCGGCCCACTGCAACAGCCCTCCGGGGGCGGGGTGGAGCCGGTGGGGGAAGTAGACGTCGGCGATGCCGGGCTCGGCGGCGAGCTCGGCAAGACGCCGGGCCTTCTCGACGAGGCACCGGAAAGCCGGGAACGGTACGTCGGAACCGGACGGCGGGCCGGGCAGACGGACGTTGAGGAAGTCGGCGAACGTGCCGGGACCGAAGTGCTCCGCCAGCTCCCGGTAGTCGGCGGGCAGGGCGGTGCCGAGTCGGGCCTCGGCCGACGACCAGTCGACGGGCCACTCCCGCGACCTCGGCCGACCGCTCACCACGGCGAGCTCCCGCAACCAGCGGGCACCCGACTCGTCCCCGGTCTCCCCGACAGACAGACAGACAGGCCACCGCCGGGCCGGCCCTCCGGGCCGTCACCGCCACCAGGTACGGCAGGCCGTCGTCATCCCGGCCGCTCACCTCCCCGGTCGTCACTCACCCAGGTGACAACGGTGGTGCGCCCGGAGGTTGACCGCCGGTCACCGGCTCTGGCGTGGTCCCGGCACCGGGCCGTCACACGGCGCCACGCGCTGCGGCGGCAGGAACGTCGGGCCGGTCGATGCGGCTCCGGCCGCCAGCACCCCCCGGGCCGCCACCAGGTGCGCCGCGGCGCGGCGCAGGTGCCAGGCGGACAGGGGGACGGAGGCGACGCACACCGGCCGGTCCCACCTCGCGGCCGCTTCCGCCGCGGCCGCCGCCACGCCGAGCAGCGCCCCGGCCTCGGTCATCGACCGGCTGACCCGCGAACTCCGGGCTTCAGCCGCGGTCCGGCGCAGCAGGATCGCGAGGTCCTGGGCGTCGGGAATCCCCTCGGCCCAGTCGTATCCCCACAGGGACAACTCGCGTGCGCAGCGGAGGATGTGCCGTGTGTGGCGGTCCGGCCAGCTGGTGGGTGCGGGTGGTGTGGGCAGGTCGTCGTCGTTCGGCACTCCTGCATGATCGACCACGGGTGTCCGGCGAGGGAGGAGAACCGCGGATTCTGTTGACGACCCGTTGCACGAGTGCCGGCCCGGAGCGCTACAGTGCGCCCTGTCGTGTGCCCTGTCCGACCGGGGTAGGGCGTTGAGCCGGCTCTCCGGGTGCCCGAGCCACGCCTGGCCGGGCGGATCTCGACGATGACGACCGGACGCTCGACCACCGGGCGCCGGGTGCCGGGTGCCGGGGCACGCTCGCGGCGGGTGGCGCCCGGTGTCCGCCCGCCGAGCCGGCCGGTCCGGGGAGTTCAGCCGTACCGTCACGGCCGTCAGGCCCGGGAGAGCCGGACCGGCTCCGCAGGTGAAGGCCCCCCGTCCGCGACTGCGCAGGTCAGCGAGCTGTTGCCGGCAGAAGTCGTGCACGCCGAACGGGTACGGCGACGTAAGATCATCTCCGTTCACGGGCCCCCGAGCGGTCGAGAACGAGCTTCCCGAGAAAGGGGACCCACCGATGGAAACCGGTACCGAGACCGAGACCGAGACCGAGACCACGATCGGGAACAGCACCGGCCCCGACAAGATGACCCGCGTCCTGTTGGTCATATGCGGCGTCGTCCTGCTGGCCACCGTCACCACGGCCGGCCTCTGGGCGACGGGCGTCCTCAAGCAGCACCGGACGCAGGCGGTCTGCAGCGGGCCCGGGCCCAACGACCCGCCGGAGTACACGGCCCTTTGCGCTGCCCTCAACCGCCCCGACCTGCCGACCCTGCTCGGCACCCCGAACGACCACGTGTCGAACGCCGCCCCCGGACTCTCGGACGGGCTCGCGGTGGCGGAGGTACGTCTGGAGCACACCGTCGTCGCCGTCGCCGACACCCCGTGGGACGTCTCGTCCATGGGCGACAGCCCGCACACCGAGCGCGTCACCGTCCTCGGCCACCCCGCGGTGACCTCCTCGGGCCACGCGCTCGTGCTCTTCGGCAGCCACGACAAGCAGGGCCCCGTCACCCGGAACCTGACCGTCGCGAAGAACCCCAGGGACCCCGGCGGCCGGGCCTACCAGTTCGCCGTCTTCCGGCAGGACGGCAGCACCCCCGACGACACCGACGTGCGCCGGGTCGCCGAGACGGTCCTGCCGACCCTCCCGGGCTGGGTCCCCGCGCAGTAGCTCCGCCCCGGTTACCGACAGGGACCGTCGTCGCACAGACCCGACGCCATCCGACGCGAGCTCGCACAAGCGCGTCAGCGCGGCGTGCTCCTCGCTCCCCGGGGCGGCCCGGCGTCCGCCGTGAGGCGGGCCTCCGGTGCGTACGCCCGGACACTGTCCGCGTCATTAGTGGCAAGCACACCGTGACGTCCCCTCAGTCGCGCATCAGGGCATTGAACTCGCCGTAGTCGACGGCGTCCGTCAGGCCCGTGTACGTGCCGGTGGCGGCCAGTTCCGCCGCCACGCGCCGGACGACCGCGTACGCCGCCTCGGCGACCGCGGAGCCGAGGCTGACCCGGGCGACGCCCAGCTTCGACAGCTCCGCCACGGAGGGGGCGCCAGGCCCGGCCAGGATGTTCAGCGGGGCCGGGATTCCGGCGGCGAGAGCGGCGACCACGTCGACGTCGGTGACGCCGGGTACGAAGATGCCGCTGGCCCCGGCGTCGAGGTAGGCGCGGGCGCGGTCGAGGGTCTCCTGGAGGCGGGTTTCCTCCGGGCCGGCGCCGAAGAGGTACGTGTCGACCCGGGCGTTGACGTAGAGCCGGACGCCGGCCTCGTCGGCCGCGGCGCGCGCGGCGGCGAGCCGCCCGCACTGGTCGGCGACCGGCCGCACCACCTGGCCGTCGACCGGGAATCCGTCCTCGATGTTGATCCCGACGGCCCCGACGCCGATCACCCGGGCGACCGTGTCGGCGACCTCGGCGGGGGTGGCGCCGAACCCGCTCTCGATGTCGGCGGTGACCGGGACGGACACCGCGTCCACCACGCGGCCGATCAACGCGACGGCCTGCTCCCGGTCGAGCCGGTTGCCGTCCGCGGCCCCGAGTCCCCAGGCGACACCGGCACTCGTGGTGGCGACGGCCCGGGCCCCCGCCGCCTCGACCAGGCGTGCGCTCGCGGCGTCCCACGCATTGGCCAGGGCGAGTGGGGCGGCGGCGTCGTGAAGGGCGTGGAACAGCTCTGCGCTGTCGTGCTGTGAGGTCATGACCGGTATTCCAGCAGCGGAAGCCGGCTTGCGGCTGGCGGATTTGCGACAGCATCGTCAGGTCCTTCGCCTGCCGTCAGACCGACGACGTGTCAGCAGGCCCGTGGGACGAGGCTGGTGCGGTCGAACGGGCCGCCGTGGGCGGCGGCGTACGCGACGGCGTCGTTGACGGCGTCGAGGGTGAACGACCGGACGCGCTCCGGGGCGAGGTCCAGGGTGCCCGAGGCGAGGAGCCGGATGATGCCGACGTTGGCCGTGCGCGGGTACATCCACTGCCCGCGCACGGTGATCGAGTTGCGCATGATCCACGGGTACGGGAGTGCGAGGTCCTCCCCACCGAGCATGCCGACGCCGCCCATGAGGACGACGCGGCCGTACTCGCGCACGGTCGTCGCCGCCGCGCGGGACGCCGAGCTGGGGGCGCTCGGCGGGAGCAGGTCGAGCACCATGTCGATCGGGCCGTCGGCCGCCGCCGACATCGCCGCGCGGTCGGCGGTCCCGTCCCCGGTCAGCCGGACCGGGCTCAGCCGCGGACCGAAGCGGTCGGCCAGCAGGGCGAGCGCGGCCCGGTTGCGGCCCGGGGCGATCACGCGGCCCGCTCCCATCGCGAGCGCGACCGCCACCGCGCTGCTGCCGAGGTTGCCGGTGGCTCCGCTGACGAGCAGCGTCTCGCCGGCCGCGAGGCCGCCGGCCAGCAGCCCGCCGTACGGGATGACGTGCACGCCGAGCGCGGCCCAGCGGGCCGGGTCCTCCCCCGCCGCGGCGGGCAGCGGGTAGGCGTTCTCCGTCGGGACCCGCATGAGCTCGGCGAACGAGCCGTCGTGCAGGTGGTGGGCGAGGCGCGCACCGCCCTCGCCGCGCGAACTCCAGCCCTGGAGCGCGATGTCGGGCGTCAGGGCGTCGTCCCGCGAGCGAACCGTCGAGTCGCACCACACCAGGTCGCCGACGCGCAGCCGGGTGGCGTCCGGGCCGACGTGGACGATCCGCCCCACGCCTCCGGTGCCGGGCACCACGGGCGGGACGAGGGGGTACTTCCGCCGGCCGTCGAAGACCTCGGCGGCGTAGGGCGCCACGGAGGCGGCGAGGACCTCGACCACCACCTCACCACCGCCGGCCCCGGGGTCGGGCACCTCCCGAACCGTGAGCGGCGCGCCGAACCGCGTGAGAACTGCTGCTCGCACGTCATGACCTCCGTGTCCGTCCGTACTCGTCCGTGCTCGTCCGTGCTCTTGGGATCGACCCTAGGAGTCGGGTGAGCATGCGGGAAGCGACGGATCGGCATCCGTGGTATGCGTAGGCCGCATGGACATCTCCAGCACGGGACTACGGGTCCTGCGGCAGATCGCCGAGTCGGGCAGCTTCACCGCGGCGGCCGCCCTCCTCGGCTACACGCAGTCGGCCGTCTCCCGCCAGGCCGCCGCCCTCGAACGCAGCGCGGGCACCACCCTGTTCGAACGCCGCCCGGACGGGGTGCGGCTCACCCCCGCCGGCCTGACCCTGCTGCGGCACGCCCACACGGTCCTGGCCTCGCTCGCGGCGGCCGAGCGCGAGCTCACCGGCACCGTCCCGCGCACCGAGGTCGTGCGGCTCGGGGTGTTCCTGAGCGCGGGCGCGGCGATCCTGCCCGCGGCACTCGCCCACCTCGCGGCAGCCGACCCGCGGATCACGGTCACCACGCGCGAGGGCACCACGCCCGCCCTGGTCCGGGCACTGCGCGCGGGCTCACTCGACCTCGCCGTACTGACGTCCCGCCCGCCCCACCGGGCCTTCGACGGGGAGTCCCCGCGCCTGCACGTCGAGACCGTCGCGGACACCGAGCTCGTCGTGGCGGTGCCGTCGACCGGGGAGTTCGCCGGACGCAGCACGGTCCAGGTCGACGAGCTGGTCCACGCCGGCTGGATCGCCACCCCGTCGTCGAGTTCCGAGCCGCTGCTCGGTGTCTGGCCCGGCCTGCCGGGACGGCCGCGCGTCGTCCACTCCGCGCGCGACTGGCTGACGAAACTCCAGCTGGTCGCCGGCGGCTTCGGAGTGACGACCGTGCCGTCCCGGCTCGCGCCGCTGCTGCCGCCCGGGGTGAGCCTGCTGCACGTCGACGGCGCGCCCGCCGAGATCCGCCGGGTGCTCGTGGCCCGCCTGCCCGGCCGCCCCACCCCGGCGATCACGGCCGTCACCCGGGCGATCACCACGGCCGCCTGAACCGTGACCGCCTGAACACGACCGAAGCGCGGGTAGCGTGGCCCGCGGTCCCGCACCCGTACCGGAGGTTGACGATGCATTCGACGGTCCGCTCGTTCCGCACGCCCGGGGGCGTGACGCTCGGGGTCGAGCACTTCGGCGATGCGGCGGCGCCGCTGGTGCTGCTCGTGGGCGGCACGACCATGCTCTCCTGGCCCGACGCGCTCTGCCACGCGCTCGCCCGCGGCGGACGTCACGTCGTGCGCTACGACCTGCGCGACTCCGGCGCGTCCACGACCGTCGACCCCGAGGCGCCGGCGTACACGCTGCGCGACCTCGCCGCCGACGCCGCCGCGCTCGCCCGCGGCCTCGACGACCGGCCGGCGCACCTGGCGGGCATCGGCGTCGGCGGGATGGTCGCCCAGGTCGCCGCGCTCGACCACCCGAAGGCGTTCTCGGCGCTCACCCTCGTCGGGACCCGGCCCGTCGCCCCGGGCCCGGTCGACGACGACCTGCCCGACCACGACCCGGCGACGAGGGAGCGGCGGTTCGCGCTCGCCCTGCCCGACTGGTCCGACCGCGCCGCCGTGGCGGAGTACGCCGCCGCCGGCGCCGCGATCCGCGGCGACGACCCCGCCGCGGCCCGCACGAGGGCCGAGCGCATCTTCGACCGCACGCCGGACACGGCGCCCGCGGTCCAGATGGCCAACCAGCTGGGCATGGTGTTCGCCAGGCTCGACTGCACGCCGCGCTGGCGCGAGCGCCTCGGCGAGATCGCCGTCCCGGCGCTGGTGGTGCACGGCCGTCGCGACCCGTTCTTCCCGGTCGGCAACGGCGAGGCGCTCGCGCGCGAGATCCCCGGCGCGCGACTGCTCGTGCTGGAAGAGGCCGCCACTGCGATCCCCGACGCGACGGCCGGCGAGGTCGCCGCGGCGATGCTCGCGCTGTAGGCGGAGGCGTCGATCGGCGATCACCCTCGACGGCCCTCCGCACCGCCGGCGTTGCTACTCCTTGGTGTCCCTCATCGCCATGTCGCAGCCGCCTTTCCAGGACTGCCGCGCGTCCCACGAGGCGGAGCGGCTCGCTGCCGGGCCGGAGGCGCGCGGGCACAAGCAGCTCTACCGGACCGAGCTCGATCAGCCCCGCGCCACGGGCTGACCCCGCCATGGGGAGGACGGGTGCGCTCCGTGTCGGTGAGCTCGGGGCCGGCCTCGGGCGCGAAGGAGGCGGAGCCCGCGATTAGTCCTCGCGAGCCCCGCCCGGTATCACGCTGTCACCTGCGCCGGCAGCAGTGCCTGTTGCGGTTGACGAGGGTGCGCCCTCGGTGCTGCTGCGACGTTCTGATCAGGGG
Source organism: Kitasatospora sp. NPDC048722 (assembly GCF_040650235.1). Classification (NCBI taxonomy): domain Bacteria; kingdom Bacillati; phylum Actinomycetota; class Actinomycetes; order Kitasatosporales; family Streptomycetaceae; genus Kitasatospora; species Kitasatospora sp. NPDC048722. Next base: position 2,106 of record NZ_JBEZGX010000071.1, on the reverse strand, counting down.
TTCACCGTCACGGTGATGGTCTCGGGGTTGGCACTGTTGTCCTGGTACACCGAGTCGCCGCTGTAGACGGCGGTGATGGTGTGGGTGCCGGCGGTGCGGAAGACGGTGACCGTCCCGGCGGCGGCGCACCTGCCGAGGGAGACGAACAGGGGTCCCCTGCCGAGGATCGTCCCGGTGGTGGTGTCGGTGAACGTGACGGTTCCGGTGGGCCTGGTCGTGGAGCCCCCGCTGGGGCAGACGATGTCGCTGAGCACGACCGGCAAGCCGGTCCGGGTGGTCCGGGGCATCGCGGTCAAGGTCGTGGTGACCGGCAAGCCCACGGTGTAGCTGATGATCACCTGGCCGTTGTTGTTGGCCGTCCCGACCGTCGAGGCCGCATAGGTCGTCCCGGTGCCCGACGGGGTGGCGAAGCTGCTTCCCCCACCGCCACCGCCGCCACTTGCCGAGGTGCCGGTGTTGTTGACGGCACCGCTGCCGCCACCCCCGCCGGCGAAGTACCCGCCGCCACCGCCACCGCCCGCACCGGTGACAGTGGCGGCACAGCCGCCGTCGATCGATCCGCCGTTGCCGCCGGTGCCGATCGTGGTACCGGCGAACCCGCCTCCCGGCCCACCCGGCGTGGCGCTGCAGAACGCGACGGCGCCGGCGGCCCCGCCCGCGCCACCCGTGGTCGTGCTGGTGCTGCCGCCGCCCCCGCCGTTCCCTGCCGCGGCCCCGGGGCCGGTGGCGCTTCCCGCAGTACCGCCGGTGGCATCGGGCGTCGTCCCGCCGTTGCCCCCGTTCCCACCCCTCAGGCCGCCTCCGGTACCCCCGGCGGCACCGCCGCCCCCGGCGACCACCAGGAAGGAGCCCACGCTGACGCTGGATGCCCCGCCTCCACCCGGCCCTTCGGCCCGGAAACCGGTGGCCGAGATGCCCCCACCTGAAGCGCCGCCGTTGAACCCGCCGGCACCCCCCGTACCCGTGCCGTTGCAGCCCTTGCCGCCCGTGCCGCCGACGTTGACGGTGACCGTCGTCGGGGCGGTGGTCTGCGGGAGAGTGGTGACGACCCGCGCCCCCGTCCCGCCCGTCCCCGTGACGGAACAGGGGGTGCCGGTGTTGTCGGCGCCACCCGCGCCGTCGGCGGTGATCGTGACCACCGCCTGGGCCGGGATGGTGAGGCTCTGCGGGGCGCCGGTGAAGCCGAAGGTGAACACCGGGTCGGTTCCTCGGGTCCGCACCGGGGTGGTGGCCGGAGCGGACCCCGTTGCCGCGGCGGTCGCGGGGACCAACCCGGTACCGGCCAGCGCCACGCACACCCCTGCCACGACCCCGGCCTGCCACCACCGCGCACGAGCGTGGACGCCTGCCTTTCCTTCGGCGACGGGATGGCCTGGGGCGTGGTGTCTGATCACTGGTGTCTCCCGATGTGATGGCTTGAGGTGAGGCTTCGGGGTGCTGGATCACGCGACCCGTCCAGCGGTGGCGTCCCTGGTCCGGAGCGCGGTCAACAGACACAGCGTGACGACCGGACGGCCCTTGTGCCCCGATTGCTCCAACAGCGGCGTGCCACACACCATCACACTAGTTGGCACACGAACCCACTGAGCCGCGTGCACCATGACGTCGCAGGTCGCGGGCCTGGTGTACACGGCCGGCACGATGCCGGCGATCGTCCCGGCAGGCAGGGCCCGCCACCTGGAGCCGACCTTCTTCAGGTGGCCGCGCATCAGGTCGGCGAGACGGTTCAGGGCGGCACTCGACAGCGGCAGGCGGTCTGGACGAAGCCATCGGGACCCTCGGCGTCGTCCCCGGCGACACCGACGACGCCGGCGACGTGTTCCGCCGCGACCTGTGGACCGGGACGATCGAGCGGATCAGCCTCACCCGCGACGGCCGGCAGAGCGACACGGCCGCCTCCAGCCCCTCCGTGGACGCCACCGGGCGGCACGGTGATCCTCGACGCCGACGACGGCAGCCTCGCGCCGGGGGACACCAGCGCGCTCCAGGACGTCTTCATGCGACTCCCGTGAGGCACCGGCTCCGCCGTCGGAGCCGGGGAGTGTCCTTCCGGCCCCCGGGGTGGGGGGCCGCGGGGGGGCGGCCCCCCCCGGCGGGCGGGGCCGG
>NZ_JBEZGX010000070.1:0-40742 GCF_040650235.1 Kitasatospora sp. NPDC048722 | reverse complement strand
CGGTGAGCAGCGCCGAGCAGCCGAGTTCGTAGAGCACCTCGGCGCGGATGCCGTCGGCGGGCGGCCCCGCACCACGACGGTGCGGGGCCCTCTCGTTCGTTCGGAGGTCCGGTGGACGGGGCCTGGGGTTACTTCGGCACCTCGGCGACCGCGCGCAGGTCGCGGGTGTCGGCGGCGAGCTTGTCCACGTCCGGCTGGGTGCCGTCGTCGGCGCCCTTGAGCACCATCACGAGGCTGCTGCTGTCGGCCCAGGCGCACACGGCCATCTTGGTGTCGCCGTCCACGGACGTCCCGCACTCCATGGTGCCGCCCTTCGGACCGGGGTCGACCGCGTGCCGGTCGCTGACCTGCCCGCCCGAGCCGGAGAATCCCTGGAACATCTGGTCCAGCTCCTGCTTGGGCAGCAGGACCTTTCCGTACACGCCGACCGCGACCAGCTGCGGGTCGGAGTCGGCGTCCTGGTAGACCGCGGCGACGCCGGTGGGCTTCCAGTTGCCGTCGCCGTTGCCGATCTTGGACGTGATCTCGTCCTGGATCTTCTGGGTCGTGGTCGGGTCGTCGTTGGCCTTGAGGTCCTTGAAGGCCGTCGGCATCACGATCTTCTGGGTGCCCGCGTTGTTCGTCAGGTCGAAGACGAAGTACGCGAGCGCGCCGCCGCCGAGGAGCAGCACGCCGAAGACGCAGCCGAGGACGATCCACAGCGTCTTGTGCGACTTGCGGGGCGGGGGCGGCGGGTACATGCCGTACCCGGGGTAGCCGGCCTGGTCGGGCGCGGGGTAGCCGGGCGGCGGTGCCTGCGGCGGCACGGCGCCGTACGGCTGTCCGGCGGGCGGCGGCGGGGCGCCGTAGGGCTGGTTGGGAGGCGGCGGCGGGGCGCCGTACGGGCTCTGGTCGGTCACTTGGCCACCTTCATCGCGTCGCGGATGGCGCGGGTCTTCTCCGCGGCCTGGGCCGCGGAGAGCGGGGTCGGGGCGGTGCCGGTGATGCTGACGTGGTTGAAGCTGACGCGGCCGTAGGTGGACTTGTCGGCCCACACGCAGACGACGGGTCCGGGCTTGCCGATGATGCTGGTGGCGCCGCAGGCGAGCTTCGCGGCGGAGCTCGTGCTGTCGTTCGCGGGGTAGTCCGTCATCGGCGTGGTCCAGGTGATGCCGCCGCTGTCCTGCTTCGACTCCTGGATGATCTGGTCGGGGTTGTTCAGCTGCCCGTAGATGCCGATCACCGAGATCGTGTCGAGCGGGTCGGCGCCCTTGGTGTAGCTGGCGATCACGCCGGTGAGGTTCGAGCCGTACTTCGCGGACTCGGGCTTGTTGGGGTCGGCCGGCTTCTCGTCGGACGACTTCTTGACGTAGCCGTCCGGCAGCGACTGCGGGGCGGAGAGCTTGTAGTTGCCGCCCGAGGAGTCCTTGCCGCCGAGGACCTTCCACGCGGCGAAGCCGCCGCCGCCGAGCACGAGCGCGCCGATCACCAGGCCGACCACCAGGCCGCCCTTGCCCTTCTTCGGCGGCGGCGGGTACCCCGGCTGGCCGTACGGGGCCTGCGGAGGCACGCCGTAGGGCTGCTGGGGCGCTCCGTACTGCGGCTGGCCCTGCGGCGGGTAGCCGTACTGGGGCTGCGGCGCCCCGTACGGCTGCTGCGGCGGCTGCGGCGCGCCGTACGGGGGCTGTCCCCCGTAGGGCTGCGGCTGTCCCTGCGGATACTGCTGACCCTGGCCGTACATCTGTCTGTGCTCCCCCGCCGCACCCGCGGCCTGTCTGGTGTGGAATTGTTCCCGTGTACGTCCGGAAATCCGGACGATTGTCCGGGCACGGTACCGCACGCCGCCCACGGCCGCCCCGGTCGGGAGCGCGGTGTCCGCGGACCGAAAGCGGTTCGTAACCCGAGCCCACGGTTACGTAAACTGTGCGTCGTGACCGACACGACGAACCAGCGCCCCGTGAGCACCACCGGGGACGATGCGGCAACCCTCCCGACGACCTACACCCCCGCGGACGTAGAGGGTGAGCTGTACGAGCGCTGGGTAGAGCGTGGCTACTTCACCGCGGACGCCAAGAGCGACAAGCCCCCGTTCACGATCGTCATCCCCCCGCCGAACGTGACCGGCAGCCTGCACCTGGGCCACGCCTTCGAGCACACGCTGATCGACGCGCTGGTGCGCCGCAAGCGGATGCAGGGCTACGAGGCGCTCTGGCAGCCCGGTATGGACCACGCCGGCATCGCCACCCAGAACGTGGTCGAGCGCGAGCTCGCCAAGGAGGGCAAGTCCCGCGACGACCTGGGCCGCGAGGCCTTCGTCGAGCGCGTCTGGAAGTGGAAGGCGGAGTCCGGCGGCCAGATCTCCGGCCAGATGCGCCGCCTCGGCGACGGCGTGGACTGGTCGCGCGAGCGCTTCACCATGGACGAGGGACTCTCCCAGGCCGTCCAGACCATCTTCAAGAAGCTCTTCGACGACGAGCTGATCTACCGGGCCGAGCGCATCATCAACTGGTGCCCGCGCTGCCTGACCGCCATCTCGGACATCGAGGTGGAGTACCAGGACGACGACGGCGAGCTGGTCTCGATCCGCTACGGCGAGGGCGAGGACTCCATCGTCGTCGCCACCACGCGCGCCGAGACGATGCTGGGCGACACCGCGGTCGCCGTCCACCCCGAGGACGAGCGCTACAAGCACCTGGTCGGCACCGAGATCGAGCTGCCGCTCACCGGCCGCCGCATCCCGATCGTCGCCGACACCCACGTCGACCCGGAGTTCGGCACCGGCGCCGTCAAGGTGACGCCCGCGCACGACCCGAACGACTTCGAGATCGGCCAGCGCCACGGCCTGCCGAACATCGCCGTGATGGACGAGCACGCCGTCATCACCGTGCACGGCCCCTTCCTCGGCCTGGACCGCCTGGAGGCCCGTTCGGCGATCGTCGCCGCGCTGCGCGCCGAGGGCCGGATCGTCGCCGAGAAGCGCCCGTACGTCCACTCGGTCGGCCACTGCTCGCGCTGCAAGACCACCATCGAGCCGCGGCTTTCCATGCAGTGGTGGGTCAAGGTCGGCCCGCTGGCGAAGGCCGCCGGCGACGCGGTCCGCGACGGCAAGGTCAAGATCCACCCGCAGGAGATGGAGAAGCGCTACTTCGACTGGGTCGACAACCTGCACGACTGGTGCATCTCGCGCCAGCTGTGGTGGGGCCACCGCATCCCGGTCTGGTACGGCCCGAACGGCGAGGTCGTCTGCGTCGGACCCGACGAGCAGCCGCCCGCCGGCGAGGGCTGGCACCAGGACACCGACGTCCTGGACACCTGGTTCTCCTCCGGCCTGTGGCCGTTCTCGACGCTCGGCTGGCCGGAGCGGACGGAGAGCCTCGCGAAGTTCTACCCGAACTCCGTCCTGGTGACCGGCTACGACATCCTCTTCTTCTGGGTCGCCCGGATGATGATGTTCGGCCTCTACGCGATGGACGGCACCCCGCCGTTCCACACCATCGCGCTGCACGGCATGGTCCGTGACCAGAACGGCAAGAAGATGTCGAAGTCCTTCGGCAACGTGGTCAACCCGCTGGACTGGATGGACAAGTACGGCTCCGACGCGCTGCGCTTCACGCTCGCGCGCGGTGCCAACCCCGGCGTCGACGTGCCGATCGGCGAGGACTGGGTCCAGGCGGCCCGCAACTTCGCCAACAAGATCTGGAACGCGACCCGCTTCGCGCTGATGAACGGTGCCACCGTCGAGGGCCCGCTGCCCGCGCCGGAGGAGCTGACCGCGAGCGACCGCTGGATCCTGTCGCGTCTGAACAGCACCGTCGCCGAGGTGGACGGGCTGTACGAGGACTACCAGTTCTCCAAGCTGTCCGAGGCGCTGTACCACTTCGCCTGGGACGAGGTCTTCGACTGGTACGTCGAGCTCTCCAAGACCACCCTGGCCAAGGGCGGCCCGCAGGCCGACGCCGCGCGCCGGGTGCTCGGCGAGGTCCTGGACGTCACGCTGCGCCTGCTGCACCCGATCGTGCCCTTCGTCACCGAGACGCTGTGGACCACGCTCACCGGCGCCGAGTCGGTCGTCATCGCCGACTGGCCGCAGGACAGCGGCTTCCGCGACGCCGCTGCCGAGGCGGAGATCGCCACGCTGCAGCAGGTCGTCACCGAGGTCCGCCGGTTCCGCACCGACCAGGGCCTCAAGCCGGGCCAGCGCGTCCCGGCCGCCCTGGAGCTGGACGGCACCGCGCTGGCCGCCCACGAGGACGCGATCCGCTCGCTGCTGCGGCTGACCGCCCCCGAGGAGGGTTTCGCGGCCACCGCCTCGCTCCCGGTCGCCGGTGCCACCGTGGCGCTGGACCTCTCCGGCACCATCGACGTCGCGGCGGAGCGCAAGCGCCTCGCCAAGGACCTCGCGGCGGCCGAGAAGGAGAAGGCCCAGACCACCGGCAAGCTCGGCAACGAGGCGTTCCTCGCCAAGGCACCGGACGACGTGGTCGCCAAGATCCGGACCCGCCTGGAGGCCGCCGAGGCCGACATCGCCCGGATCACCGCCCAGCTCGCGGCGCTGCCGCAGGGCTGAGCCGCCCCGCCGGCCCACGACGAGGGGCCGTATTCCGCGACCAGCGGAGTACGGCCCCTCCGTCGTTTACACCGAATAGCCCAGCAACATTGCTCCCTTCCGGCGAATATTCATCCTGGACCGGGTAAGGTCCTATTCCGCTCGAATTCATTCCGGTCTTGCCAGCGCGGGTTCTCGGAAGTTTGCAGGTCGGATGTGTACGGTGTGCTCTGAGTTTGCGCGGTGCGCTCCTGCGGGCTTCTGCCGGGCGTTTCGCTGAGCCAACGGACGGGAGGGCATGGCGTGGTGGTGACCGAAGAGTTGGTCGACGAACTTCCTGCCGAGGCGGTCGAGGAGGCCAAGGCCAGGGCGGCGACGCTGCTGCTCGCGTTCCGGCACGGCAACCAGCTCGCGTTCGACCACGAGCTCGACGTGCTGTTCGCGGAGCACGCCGAGCGCGAGGTGACGACCCTGCTCGCCTGGATCGCCGCGGAGGCGGTCCGCAAGGCCTACGCCCCCGCGGTCGGCGACAAGGTGCTGCGCGCGATGGCCCGGCGCGCCCCGGCCGACGCGGGCGCGGTCTGCGTCGACGAGGAGACCGCCGACGCCGCCCGGCTGATCGAGGCCGTGGCCGTCGGGGACGTGGCGGAGGTCCGCGGCCTGGTCGCCGCCAACGCCGACACCACCTTCCTGCTCGGCGGCCTGCTGCAGGGCGTCGCGATGATGCTGCCGTTCCTGCCCGAGGGCGAACTCGGCGAGATCACCGCCGAGTTGCGCCGCCGGCACGGCGGCGGTGCGGCGCACGTGCCGGAGGCCCGGGCCGGGGTCTGAGCCGGGGCCGGCTCCGGCACGGGCTTCCGGGCCGGGGTCACGGCATGGCGTGCAGGTGCGCGCCGATGGTGTTCGCGACCGGACTGCCCGCCGAGGCGTCCCAGTTGGTCGACCAGGTCATCGCCCCGCCGATCCCCGGCCAGGTGGTGGCGGGCCGGTAGCTGCCGCAGTCGGTGCCGGCGGCGAGGCAGTCCAGCGCGTCGTCGACGACGCCCGCGCTCACGTACCCGCCGCCCGCGGCGCTGGTCGAGGCCGGCACCCCGAGCCCGACCTGGTCGGGCCGCAGTCCGCCCTGGAGCTGGATGCAGGCGAGCGCGGTCAGGAAGTTCTCGGTGCCCTGCGCGTACACGTTGCCGTCGCAGCCGTTCATCGTGCCGGAGTTGTAGTACTGCATGTTGACGATGGTGAGGACGTCCTTCACGTTCAGCGCCAGCTTGAAGTACTCCATGCCGGTCGACTGCATGTCGATGGTCTGCGGCGCCATGGTCAGGACGAACCCGCTGCCGGCCTTGGCCGCGACCGCGTGCAGCGCCTGGCCCAGGTACGTCGCGTTGACGCCGTTCTCCAGGTCGATGTCGATCCCGTCGAAGCCGTAGGTCTGCATCAGCGACCACGCGGAGCTCGCGAAGTTCGCCGCCGACGCCGGGTCGGCCACCGACACCGTGCCGTTCTGCCCGCCGACCGAGAGCACGACCCGCTTGCCGGCCGCCCGCTTGGCCGCGATGTCGGCCTTGAACCGGGCGTCGGTGTAGCCGCCGAGGCGCGAGGACAGGGCCGGGTCGAGGGTGAAGCTCAGTGCGCCCGGCGTGGTGGTGGCGTCGGCGAAGGCGACCGCGATGATGTCGTACGCGGCCGGGACGTCGCTGATGCGCTGGACGGCGGCGCCGTTGTCGAAGTTCTGCCAGTAGCCGGTGAGCAGGTGTCCGGGCAGGCCCGGCGGCTTGGTCGGGGTGCCGGTCGGGGTGCCCGTCGCGGTTGGGGTCGCGGTCGCCGTGGCGGTCGGGCTCGGGGACGAAGGGGGCGTCGGGCTCTGCGACGGCTGCGGGCCGCCGGGGCCCACCAGTGACACGTCGTCGGCCAGGAACGCCGCCTGCCCGTACCAGCCGTGCAGGTAGACGGTGACGCTCGTGGTGGTCGGGCCGGTGGTGAAGCCGGTGCTGAGCTGTGCCCAGCCCGCCGACGTCGTCCAGGTGCTGGGGTCGGTGCCGCCGGTGCCGCGGGCGCCGAGGTAGACGTACGAGCCCTGCACCCAGGAGCTCAGCGTGTACGCCGATGAGGGCTTCACGGCGACGGTCTGCGTGCACTCGCCGGTGTCGCCCGCGCCCGGGGTGGACCGCAGCGCGAACGAGCCGGAGCGGACGGTCGCGCTCTGGACGGTGCCGCCGGTGCAGGACCAGCCGGTGAGGGCACCGGCCTCGAAGCCGCCGTTGGTGATCAGGTCGACGTCCGCGGCGCGGGCGCCGGTGCCGGTGACGAGGACGAGTCCGCTCAGGCCCAGCGCGATCGCGCCGGCCCCGGCGAGCAGGGTGCGGACGGCGCGCGGGCGCCGCCGGTGTCGGGCAGGTGGCATGACTCCATCTCCTGTGGGGGAGGCCCGGCGGCGTGCTGTGGGGGTGCCGCCGTCCGGGGTGTCGATGGTGCGCGTGCGGGAGCTACCGACAACTCAAGTCCCGGTCGGGAACGGAGACTTGCCTCACAAGGTGGAGTAGACCAATTCGGCTGTCAAGCCCGGCCGGCGATCGGCGTCACGCCGCCCCTGGCCGGCGACGCCCTCGGGCCGGGCGAACTTCGCGATCCGGGCGGTGAGTTCGGCGATGCGTGCCGAGGCCGGGCCGTCGCCGTAGGGGCTCGGGGTGGCGGCGAGCCGGGCCAGCCGCTCTGCATGTTGCCCTGGGCCCAGCGGGTGCGCTGGGTGAGGAAGCGGCGCGGCGAGACCAGGGCCTCCTGGGAGACCTGGGCCTCGGTGACGCGGGTCAGGCGCCACCCTGCCAGGCGCAGGTCGAGGCCGGACTCGTAGTCCTCCAGCAGGGCGCGCTCGGGCCAGGGCCGGCCGGCCCGGCCCTCCTCGGCGGTGAGCGAGTCGAGGGCGGTGAGGCGCACGAACTGGCCGTTGCCGCCGAGGCCGACGCTGCCGGTGCGCCGGCGCAGCAGCTGCATGCCGGCGTTGTTGGCCTGGAACCCGACGTCCTGCATCCGTACGAGCGCGCGGGCGAACGCGTTGGCGGTGCGGCCGCGGCCGGGCAGCGGGAGCTCGTGGTCGGCGTTGCCCATCCGCACGCCGATCTGGACGGCGCCGGTGTCGGGGCGGCCGAGTGCCCTGTCGCTGCACACCTGCGCGAGGGTGCCGGCGCCGAGCTGTCCGTCGGCGTCGACGACGCCGATCACCACGCGGGAGCGGTCGGCGTCCTCGGGCAGCCGGGCGGAGATCTCGCGGTAGGCGGCGTTGAGGGCGGCGCCCTTGCCGATCCGCGCGTGCGGGCGGCGGCGCTGGACGAGGTGGACGCGGTCGTCGTGGGCCGTGGCGGCCAGGACGAGCTCGCGGGTGGCGTCCTCGCTGTCGTCGTCGACGACCCACAGGTGCGCCTCGGGCGCGGAGGTGCGCAGGCCGGCCGGGGTCTGGGCGACCACGGCCTCCTCGTCGCGGCAGGGGATGACCAGGTGCCGCTGGAAGGCGGCGGGGTCGCCGGGCTCGGCGGGGCGGTTGCGCCTGAAGGCGTGGCGGGAGCCGGCCCAGTAGACCAGGAAGCGGCCGAACACCAGGACCATGTAGGCGACGAGCAGCAGTGAGATCAGTCCGGCGAACCGGACGATCGTGTCGTGCCGGAGGGCGATCCAGTCGTGCAGGCGTCGGGCATGGCGCGGCGCTCCCGATGATCAAAGGCAATTGGCTCCCTGGAGATGCGAATCGATGGTTAATTGCGGTAAAAATTCGCTGAATCGATAGCAAGGGGGGTGAACTGGGAACCGTGGGCCAAGACCGGGCAAAGTGGTCGTTCTCACCCCGGCCCTCACCCTGTGAGGACGGGCCGCCGACCCTCCGTAGACTGTGGTCGTGAGCGACAAGGCCGACCCGAACCCGTACACCCTCCGCCCCGCCGACGGCGGCACCGGCGACGCCCTGCGCGACGTCGAGGTCGAGCTGTCCAAGCGCTGGCCGGAGAACAAGCTGGAGCCCTCGCTCGACCGGATCGAGGCGCTGATGGACATCCTGGGCCAGCCCCAGCGGTCCTTCCCCTCCATCCACATCACCGGCACCAACGGCAAGACCTCCACCGCCCGGATGATCGAGCAGCTGCTCAACGCCTTCGAGCTGCGCACGGGCCGCTACACCAGCCCGCACGTGGAGACCGTCACCGAGCGCATCAGCCTGGACGGCGCCCCGATCGCCCCGGAGCGCTTCGTCGAGGTGTACCGCGACATCGCGCCCTACGTGGAGATGGTCGACGCGCAGCAGCCGGTGCCGATGTCCTTCTTCGAGGTGCTGACCGGCATGGCCTACGCCGCCTTCGCCGACGCCCCGGTGGACGTCGCCGTGGTCGAGGTCGGCATGGGCGGCTCCTGGGACGCCACCAACGTCATCGACGCCGCCGTCGCGGTGATCACCCCGATCGGGCTGGACCACACCGACAAGCTCGGCGGGACCACCGGCGAGATCGCGGTCGAGAAGTCCGGGATCATCAAGTCCGGCGCCGTCGCCGTGGTCGCCCAGCAGCAGCTGGACGCCGCCCAGGTCATCCTGCGCCGGGCCGTCGAGGTGGACGCCACGGTCGCCCGCGAGGGCATGGAGTTCGGCGTGATCCGCCGTGAACTCGCCGTCGGCGGACAGCTGGTGACGCTGCGCGGGCTCGGCGGCGAGGAGTACGAGGACGTCTTCATCCCACTGCACGGCGAGTACCAGGCGCACAACGCGGCGCTGGCGCTGGCCGCGGTCGAGGCCTTCTTCGGCGTCGGCGGTGCCCGTGGCGGGCAGCTCGACGTGGACAAGATCCGCCAGGCCTTCTCCGGCGTCTCCTCGCCGGGCCGCCTGGAGATCGTCCGCCGCAGCCCCACGATCATCCTGGACGCCGCGCACAACCCGCACGGCGCCCGCGCCACCGTCGCCGCGATCACCGAGTCCTTCGGCTTCACCCGCCTGGTCGGTGTGATCGGCACCTCCGGCGACAAGGACGTGGCCGGCGTGCTGGAGGCCTTCGAGCCGATCCTCGCCGAGGTCGTCATCACCCAGAACTCCACCCACCGGGCGATGGACGTCGACGCGCTGGCGGCGCTCGCCGTCGAGGTCTTCGGCGAGGACCGCGTCCAGGTCGAGCCCCGCCTCGACGACGCGATCGCCGCCGCCGTCACCCTCGCCGAGGAGGAGGGCGACCTCGGCGGCGCCGGGGTCCTGGTCACCGGTTCGGTCATCACGGTGGGCGAGGCCCGCCTGCTGCTCGGGAGGAAGTGAAGATGAGGACGCTCTGCTCCTCGACGCTGATCGGCGAGGCGCTGCTGATCATGTTCGCGGCGCTGGTCGCGATGCGGCTCTCCAGCGTCTCGACGGCCGCGGTCTGGATCGTCAGCGGCATCGCCATGGCGCTGTGCATCGCGCTGTGCGGCATGATCAACCGGCCCGGTGCGGTGGCGCTCGGCTGGGCGCTGCAGGTCGGCCTGATCGCCAGCGGCTTCGTCCTGCCGACGATGTTCGGCCTCGGCGTGGTCTTCGCCGCCCTGTGGTGGTGCTCGGTGCACTACGGCCGCAAGGTGGACGAGTTCAAGGCCGCCCGCGCCGCCGCCTTCGCGGCCGCCGCGGAGGCCTAGACCAGCGCAACCGGCGGGTCGTTCACGCAAGGTAACCTCTGCCGTACCGCATACCGTATGCCGAACCGATTCCCCAGGAGACGCACCGTGTCCCAGCGCACTCTCGTCCTGCTCAAGCCCGACGCCGTCCGCCGCGGCCTGGCGGGCGAGATCATCAGCCGCATCGAGCGCAAGGCCGGCTGGCAGCTCGTCGCCGTCGAACTGCGCACCTTCGACCGGGCGACGCTGGAGCAGCACTACGCGGAGCACGTCGGCCGCCCGTTCTACGAGCCGCTGCTGGAGTTCATGACCTCCGGCCCGTCGATCGCCCTGATCGTCGAGGGCGAGGACGTCGTCCCGGGCATCCGCATGCTGGCCGGCGCCACCAACCCGCTGGAGGCCGGCGCCGGCACCATCCGCGGCGACTACGCGACGATCACCCGCGAGAACCTGATCCACGCCTCCGACTCGCCCGAGTCCGCGGAGCGCGAGATCAAGATCTTCTTCCCGGCGCACGCCTGAGCCGGCCCGGGCGACACACCCGGAGGACCTAAGGACTGCCCCGGTCGGGACCATTGGCCCGGCCGGGGCATTCTTATCGTGAAATAGGGAACTGGGAGTGCCGACACGGCGTCCCAATCCTCGGAGAAGCGATCACGCTCCGGACAATGGACGGCATGCCCCGCGTCCACGTCCGTACCGCGAGGCGTGACTACGATGGACGCGACTCAAGGGCCCGGTAAGGCAGCTCAGCTGGTCTCCGCCCAAGCGTGGGCGCACGCAGTCGTCCACCCCTCATGAACTCCGAGCCCGGGAAGGCACCTACACCCCATGGCGAGCAACCTGTCGTTCATCGGCCGCGACTTGGCGATCGACCTCGGAACTGCCAACACGCTGGTGTACGTCAGGGGCAAGGGGATCGTGCTCAACGAGCCGTCCGTCGTCGCGGTGAACACCAACACCGGCGGCATCCTCGCGGTCGGCGCCGAGGCCAAGAAGATGATCGGCCGCACCCCGGGCAACATCGTCGCCATCCGCCCGCTCAAGGACGGCGTGATCGCCGACTTCGAGATCACCGAGCGGATGCTCCGCTACTTCATCCTCAAGATCCACCGCCGCCGCTACCTCGCCCGCCCCCGCGTCGTCGTCTGCGTGCCCTCCGGCATCACCGGCGTCGAGCGCCGCGCCGTCATCGAGGCCTCCTCCCAGGCCGGCGCGCGCCAGGTGCACATCATCGAGGAGCCCATGGCCGCCGCCATCGGCGCCGGACTGCCCGTCCACGAGGCCACCGGCAACATGGTCGTCGACATCGGCGGCGGCACCACCGAGGTCGCCGTCATCTCCCTCGGCGGCATCGTCACCGCCCAGTCCATCCGGGTCGCCGGCGACGAGCTCGACAACGCGATCGTCCAGCACATCAAGAAGGAGTACTCGCTGCTCCTCGGCGAGCGCAGCGCCGAACAGATCAAGATGAGCATCGGCAGCGCCTACGGCCTGGAGGGCGAGAAGGACGAGCACGCCGAGATCCGCGGCCGCGACCTCGTCAGCGGCCTGCCCAAGACCGTCGTCATCTCCGCCGCCGAGGTCCGCGAGGCCATCGACGAGCCGGTCAACTCGATCATCGACGCGGTCAAGACCACCCTCGACCAGTGCCCGCCCGAGCTCGCCGGCGACGTCATGGACCGCGGCATCGTGCTCACCGGCGGCGGCGCCCTGCTGCGCGGCCTCGACGAGCGGCTGCGCCGCGAGACCGGCATGCCGATCCACATCGCCGAGAACCCGCTCGACTCGGTGGCGCTCGGCTCCGGCAAGTGCGTCGAGGAGTTCGAGGCGCTCCAGCAGGTACTCGACGCGCAGCCGCGCCGTTAGCACCGACGACACATCCGACACTCAACTGAACGGGCCGCCGCCGCCCGGGCCCCACAGCCCCGGCGGCCGGCCAGGTACGAAGGGGCAGTACCAGCACCGTGAGGGACACACGAGAGAGCCGGCTGCTGCTCATCCTGCTGGTGGCGGTCGCCTTCGCGCTCATCACCGTGGACATCAAGGGCGGTGAGAGCTCCCCGCTCGGCGGTGCCAGGCGCGCCGCCGCCGGAGTCCTCGGCCCGGTCGAGCGCGGCGCATCCACCCTCGTCGACCCGGTCGCCAACACCGTCCGGGCCTTCCGCGACGCCGCCACCAACAGCGGCCGCACCGACCAGCTCGCCCGCGAGAACACCGAACTGCGGCAGAAACTCGCCTCCTCCGACATGGCCGCCGGCCGCACCAAGCAGCTCGACGACCTGCTGCGCACCGCCGGCGCCGGCGGATACACCGTCAAGGCCGCCCAGGTCATCGCGATCGGCCCGGCCCAGGGCTTCTCCTGGACCATCACCATCGACGCCGGCAGCGACGACGGCCTCACCCGCGACATGACCGTCATCAACGGCCAGGGCCTGGTCGGCCGGATCACCACCGTCGCCCCCACCACCGCGACCGTCCTGCTCGCCTCCGACCCCGGCTTCACCGCCGGCGCCCGGCTGGAGGGCAGCGGGGAGATCGGCTTCGCCTCCGGCGGCGGCGACAGCCCGATGAAGGTCTCCCTGCTCAACGGGAAGGCGCAGGTCAAGGCCGGCGACCGGCTGGTCACCTTCGGCTCGCAGAGCGGCCGCCCGTTCGTGCCCGGCGTCCCGGTCGGCAAGGTCGTCGAGGTCCAGGCCAACGCCGGCCAGCTGACCAAGACCGTCCTGGTCGAGCCGTTCGTCCAGTTCACCCGGCTGGACCTGGTCGGCGTCGTCGTCGTGCCGCCGCGCACCGACCCGCGCGACGGCGTGCTGCCGCCCGCGACGGCACCCGGCCAGAGCCAGGCCCCGGCCGCTCCCGCCGCACCGGCGGCGCCCGCCACCACGGCTCCCGTCGCACCGCCCGCCAAGCCCACTGGGGGGAACTGAGCCATGCGCCTCGCCCGCATCCCCGTCTCCGCCGTCCTGATCCTGTTCGGCCTGATCCTCCAGGTCAGCGTCTTCGGACGGCTCCAGCTCCCCGGAGCCACCCCGGACATACTGCTGCTCGTCGTCGTCGGCCTCGCCATGGTCTACGGGCCCACCGGCGGCTGCGTCGTCGGCTTCTGCGCCGGACT
The DNA here is from genome assembly GCF_040650235.1 of Kitasatospora sp. NPDC048722. Classification (NCBI taxonomy): domain Bacteria; kingdom Bacillati; phylum Actinomycetota; class Actinomycetes; order Kitasatosporales; family Streptomycetaceae; genus Kitasatospora; species Kitasatospora sp. NPDC048722. The sequence goes on along the minus strand of NZ_JBEZGX010000070.1, from coordinate 27,492 downwards.
GCTCGCCGACCTCGCGCCGCCGTCCGACCACGCGATCGGCCGCTACGCGCTCGTGCTCTGCCTGATGGGCTACGCCGCCGGACTGCTGCGCCCGGAGCACGGCCGCCAGCGGTCCGTTTCCAGCGCGCTGCTGGTCGTCGCGGCCGCGGCCGTCGCCTCCACCGTGCTGTACGCGATGGTCGGCGCGCTGGTCGGCGACACCGCGGCCCGGCACGTCGGGCTCGGCGGCCTGGTGATCAGCGCCCTGCTGTACGACCTGCTGCTGGCACCGTTCGTCGTGCCGCTGGTGATGCTGCTCGGCCGCCGCTTCGGCCGCGACCCGGTGACCGCCGCCAGCGACGACGACGACGGCGGCCCCGGCCTGGGCACGCTGGCCCGCTACCGCACCACCCGTGAGGTCTCGGCGGGCCCCGGCTACAAGAAGCGGCGCGTGCCCGGCTTCGCCCGGCGCCCGTAACCCCGCCCCCCGCGGCCCCCGACCTCCCGACCCTCCCGCACCCTGGAGCGCACGAGACGTGAGCAACATCCCCGAGACCGGCCGAACCCGGCGGGTGACGATCCGTCTGGTGGTGCTGCAGATCCTGGTGCTGTCGCTGCTCGCCACCCTCGGCGGGCGGCTGTGGTACCTGCAGATCCGCAACGCCAGCGTCTACACCGCCAAGGCGACCGGCAACCACATCCGCGAAGTGGTCGAGCCCGCCGTGCGCGGCGAGATCCTGGACGCCTCCGGGCGGATCCTGGCCGGCAACGAGACCCGCCTGGTGGTCTCCGTCAGCCGCACCTCGCTGCTCCAGCAGAAGGACGGCGGCAAGGCGGCGCTCACCCGGCTCGCCGACGTGCTCGGCATGCCGGCCAAGGACGTGCAGGAGAAGGTCCGGCTCTGCGACGCCAAGACGCCGCAGCCCTGCTGGAACGGCTCGCCCTACCAGCCGATCCCGGTCACCAAGGAGGCGACCACCCAGCAGGCGATGCAGATAATGGAGCGCCGCGAGGACTTCCCCGGCATCACCGCGCAGCCCACCGCCGTCCGGCGCTACACCGGCGCCGAGGGCGCCAACATGGCCCAGGTGCTCGGCTACCTCTCGCCCGTCACCGACGACGAGGTCAGCAAGACCGCCGACAAGACCGGCCTGGACCGCTACCTGCCGGCCGACCAGATCGGCCGGGCCGGCCTGGAGTCGGTCTACGACCGCGACCTGCGCGGCACCGCCGGCGTCACCAAGCTGGAGGTGGACAACCTCGGCCGGGTGATCGGCACCGCCGGCACGGTGGCCCCGCAGACCGGCAACAACCTGGTCACCAGCATCGACGCCCGGGTGCAGAAGGTCGTCGAGGACAACCTGGCGCAGGCCATGAACGACGCCAGGAACACCTTCGACAAGGTCACCAACCGCAACTACGAGGCCGACTCCGGCGCCGCCGTCGTGATGGACGTGCACACCGGCCGGATCGTCGCCATGGCGAGCGCCCCGACCTACGACCCCAACCTCTGGGTGGGCGGCATCAGCGGCAAGGACTACCAGTCGCTGACCAGCAAGGACTCCAACTTCCCGCTGCTGAACCGGGCCATACAGGGTCAGTCCGCCCCCGGCTCGACCTTCAAGGTCGTCTCCACCACCGCCGCGGTGCAGGCCGGCTACTCGCTCGACGGCCGGTACGACTGCCCGAAGTCCATGACCATCGGCGGCCGCGAGTTCAAGAACTTCGAGAGCGAGAACTTCGGCGCGATCTCCCTGGAGAAGGCGCTGGAGGTCTCCTGCGACACCGTCTTCTACGGCCTGGCGTACGACCAGTGGATGAAGGACGGCGGCATCAAGCCGAAGAAGGACCCGGGTGACTGGTTCTTCAAGACCGCCCACGAGTTCGGCCTCGGCGCCAAGACCGGCATCGACCTGCCGGCCGAGGTCCCCGGCCGGGTGCCGGACCGGCAGTGGAAGCAGTCCTTCTACGACAACAACAAGGACGCCTGGTGCGCGCAGGCGCAGAAGGGCGGCAACAGCTTCTCCGACCAGATCGCCCGGGAGAACTGCGTCGACGGCTACCAGATGCGCGCCGGTGACGCCGTCAACTTCGCGATCGGCCAGGGCGACACCCTCGTCACCCCGGTCCAGATGGCCCGGATCTACTCGGCGCTGGCCAACGGCGGCACCTTCTACCGGCCGACCGTCGCCAAGGCGGTGATAAGCCCGGGCGGGGACCTCGTCCGCGAGATCGCCCCGCACGAGGACGCCAAGTTCCCCGGCGACCAGAAGCTCCTCGGCTACATCGACCAGGCCACCGCGGGCGTCATCACCAGCGGCACCGCGGCCTGGAAGTTCGCCGGGGCCGGCTGGCCGCAGGGCAAGATCGAGCTGCACGCCAAGACCGGCACCGCCGAGGTCGAGGGCAAGCAGACCACCTCGTGGCTCACCACGTACAGCAAGGACTACGCGGTCGTCATGACGATCAGCCAGGGCGGCACCGGTTCCGGCGGTTCCGGTGACGCGATCCGCCGGATCTACCAGGCGCTGTACGGCGTGGACGACAAGGGCAACGTCGACAACGGCAAGGCTCTGCTGCCCGCACCGCAGGCCGAGCTGCCGAAGTTCAACCCGGACGGCACCGCGATCATCAAGCCGGCCGCGTACACCGTCGAGGACCCGTCCGGCCCCGCCGACCCGGGCGTGACCGGCGGCTCCCCGCGGGTCTTCCTCGACCCGGCGCCGCCGGCCGGCCCGGCGACGCCCCTGCTCACCGCGGCCGGCGCCGCGCTCGAACCGCTGCGCGGCGCGGGAAGGGGACGGGCATGACCTCGTACGGCTCGTACCGGCAGCTGCGGCTCTCGCCGCAGCGCACCGGGGTGTCCAAGGCCCTCGCCAAGGACTCGCCGCTGTGGCGGCTCGACTGGATACTGCTGCTGGCCGCGCTGACCCTCTCGCTGGGCAGCTCGCTGCTGGTGTGGTCGGCCACCCGCGGGCGGGACTCGCTGACCCACGGGGACCCGCAGTACTTCCTCTACCGGCACCTCACCAACGTCGTCGTCGGGCTCGTGCTGTGCGCCGTCGTGATAGGGATAGGGAGCCGACGCTTCCGCACCCTCGTGCCCTTCGTCTACGTCGCCGTGATCCTGCTGCTGATGGCCACGCTGAGCCCGATCGGTTCGACCATCAACGGCGCGCACTCGTGGATCCAGCTCGGCGGCGGCTTCTCCGTCCAGCCGGCCGAGTTCGCGAAGCTCGGGATCGTGCTGGCGATGGCGGTCGTGCTGTCGGACCAGGTGGACGCGGGGGAACGGGCGTTCCCCTCGCACCGGGCGGTCTTCCGGGGCCTGATCTGGGCGTGCCTGCCGATGGGCCTCGTGCTGCTGATGCCGGACGCCGGGTCGGTCATGGTGATGTCCGCGATCGTGCTGGGCATCCTGCTCGGCTCGGGCGCGGCCAACCGCTGGGTCCTCGGGCTGCTGGTCCTGGGCACCGCGGGATCCCTCGCGGTCTGGAAGTTCGGGCTGCTGAGCAAGTACCAGATCGACCGCTTCGCCGCGTTCGCCAACCCGCAGCTCGACCCCTCCGGCGTCGGCTACAACACCGCGCAGGCCCGGATCGCGATCGGCTCGGGCGGGCTCACCGGCAAGGGGCTGTTCCACGGGACGCAGACCATAGGACAGTTCGTGCCGGAGCAGCAGACCGACTTCGTGTTCACGGTGGCCGGCGAGGAACTGGGCTTCGTCGGGGCGCTGGCGATCATCCTGCTGGTCGGCGTCGTGCTGTGGCGGGCCTGCCGGATCGCGCGGCAGGCGACCGACCTGTACGGGACGATCGTCGCGGCGGGCGTCATCGCGTGGTTGTCGTTCCAGGCGTTCGAGAACATCGGGATGTGCCTGGGCATCATGCCGGTGGCGGGCATCCCGCTGCCGTTCGTGTCGTACGGCGGTTCGTCGATGTTCGCGGTGTGGATGGCCATAGGGCTGCTCCAGGCGGTGCGCAGCCAGCGGCCGATAGCGGCGTGAGAGCGAGTCCTTGAGTCGAGGGCCGGTCCGGGAGCGAATCCCGGGCCGGCCCTCGGCCTCTCCATGGGGCTCGGCGGTCGAGGGTCAGCCGAGCAGGCACTCGGCGGCGGCGAGGGCGGCGCGGGTCTGGTGGGCCACCTGCTGCTCGACCGGCACCCAGCGGGCGCCGAAGCGGTGGCGCAGCTGGTTCAGGCTCTCGGTGACGATGGCGCGGGCGCGCTCGCGGCCGGCCTCCGCGCCCGGTCCGCGGACGTCGGCCAGCAGCCGCAGCAGCATCGACGCGACGCGCAGCGGTACCCGGGCGGCGACGATCGCGGCGGTCGTCACCCGGGAGACCGTGAGCGGCTCCGCGCACCAGCGCTCCAGCCACTCGTCCGCGACCGACGGGCAGACCGCCAGGTTGAAGTCGGCGGCGCGCACCAGCGGGCCGTGCACGGCGCGGGCGTGTGCGGGGACGCGGGCGAGCAGTCCGGAGAGTTCCTCGGCGCGGTCGCGCAGGGTGCGGGCGGCGGCGGTGACGGCGGGGCCGACGGCGGGGTGGGGGCGTGGGTCGGCGACGGCGTCGACGGACCACATGGGGACTTCGAGGACGGCGGTGGCACCGCCGTGGCGGGTGGCGTAGGACCAGGTGGAGAGTTCGGGTTCGTCGGGCAGGGCGCGGGTGGCGGCGCCGCTGCCGGGTGTGGGCATGAGGTAGGTACCGGGGGCGGGGCTGGCCCATCCGATGGCGTCGAAGGAGTCGATGTCGAGGGGGAGGCCGGCGCGGTCGGCGGAGCGGGCGAAGCGTTCGGGCAGGCCGGGGACGGGGCGGGTGAGCTGGACGAAGGCGCCGCCGAAGTCGACGCCGTGCAGGGAGCACTGGAGGAAGGGGCGCAGTTCGTCGATGAGCGCGGTGAGGGCGAGGCTTTCGGGCATGGGGCGGCGGCCGGTGGCGGGGGAGGGGAGGAGTTCGGGCTGTTCCTCGAAGGAGGGGCGGAAGAAGTGCTGGTAGTGGCGGCGCATGGTGAGGGGGCCGTCGAGCCAGCCGGCGTTGAGGGCGGCGCCGTCGGGGTCGAGGCACAGCAGGAGGTGCCAGGAGAGGCCGGGGCGGGCGGGGGAGGCGAGGAGGAGTTCGGCGAGGCGGACGGCGGTGGCGGTGCCCACGGGTTCGTTGGGGTGGGGGCCGCCGACGGCCAGGACGGTGTGCGGGCCGCGGTCGACGGAGAGCAGCAGCAGGGGCCGTCCGGCGCGGGAGCGGCCCACCTCGCGCAGCCGGCAGCGGTCGGGGTGGCTGCGGGCCAGCCGCCGGGCCGCGGCCTCGGCGCCGGCCACCGTCGGGTAGCGGGCCGGCGTCACGTCGAGGGACCGGGGCGGACGGACCCGGTGGCCGGTGTCGGTCATGCTTCTCCTTGCCCCCGGGCGTGGGCCGCCGGGGCGCGGAGGGGTGCGCCGCCGGCCGCGGCCCGCGGGCCGGGGCGGTGTCGGTCGCCGGTGGGGAGTCGGCGGGGGGCCGAGCGTACGGCCCAACTCCCGGCGCGGGAAGGGGTGCAGGGGTGGGTGGCGGAGCCCTGCCAGTAGCGCACGGGCTCTCCGGGGGTGTCAACGGCGGACGGTCCGGCAGCGGCGGGCGCGCACCGTGCGTGCGGGGCGGGTGCGAACGGACCCGGCCGCGCCGGTGCGCGCCGCGGGCGGGGGCGCGTGCGGGGCGGGCGGCGCCGCGGGCGTTCCGGCGGGCGAAGGCCGCCGATCGGGCCCGCCGGGTCGTTCCCCGGATTGGGCTACCCTTGAGGGTCACCCCTCCCAGCCGTCGCCTGCCGGTGCGCGCGGCCCCGAATCACGTCGTAAGGGTTCCTAGTACATGACTGTCGAATCGGTCTTCCCACGCCTGGAGGCCCTCCTCCCGCACGTCCAGAAGCCGATCCAGTACGTCGGCGGCGAGCTCAACTCGACCGTCAAGGACTGGGACGCCTGCGACGTCCGCTGGGCGCTGATGTACCCCGACGCCTACGAGGTCGGCCTGCCCAACCAGGGCGTCATGATCCTCTACGAGGTGCTCAACGAGCGCGAGGGCGTGCTGGCCGAGCGCACCTACAGCGTCTGGCCGGACCTCGAGGCGCTGATGCGCGAGCACCGCGTGCCGCAGTTCACGGTGGACGCCCACCGGCCGGTGAAGGCCTTCGACGTGTTCGGCCTGTCGTTCTCCACCGAGCTCGGCTACACCAACATGCTGACCGCCCTCGACCTGGCCGGCATCCCGCTCGAGGCCAAGGACCGCACCGACGACGACCCGATCGTCCTGGCCGGCGGTCACGCGGCGTTCAACCCCGAGCCGATCGCGGACTTCCTGGACTGCGCGGTGGTCGGCGACGGCGAGCAGGCCGTGCTCGACATCACCGACATCATCCGGGCCTGGAAGGCCGAGGGCCGTCCGGGCGGGCGCGACGAGCTGCTGCTGCGCCTGGCGCGCACCGGCGGGGTGTACGTCCCCAAGTTCTACGACGTCGAGTACCTGGCCGACGGCCGGATCGGCCGCGTCGTGCCGAACGCCCCGGGCGTGCCGTGGCGGGTGTCCAAGCACACCGTCATGGACCTCGACGAGTGGCCCTACCCGAAGCAGCCGCTCGTCCCGCTCGCCGAGACCGTGCACGAGCGGATGTCCGTGGAGATCTTCCGCGGCTGCACCCGCGGCTGCCGCTTCTGCCAGGCCGGCATGATCACGCGCCCCGTGCGGGAGCGAAGCATCACCGGCATCGGCGAGATGGTCGAGCGCGGGCTCAAGGCGACCGGCTTCGAGGAGGTCGGCCTGCTGTCGCTGTCCAGCGCCGACCACACCGAGATCGGCGACATCGCCAAGGGCCTGGCCGACCGGTACACCGAGGACAAGATCGGCCTGTCGCTGCCGTCCACCCGCGTCGACGCCTTCAACATCGACCTCGCCAACGAGCTGTCCCGCAACGGGCGCCGCTCCGGCCTCACCTTCGCGCCCGAGGGCGGCAGCGAGCGCATGCGCAAGGTGATCAACAAGATGGTGTCGGAGGAGGACCTGATCCGCACCGTCGCCACCGCGTACGGCAACGGCTGGCGCCAGGTGAAGCTGTACTTCATGTGCGGCCTGCCGACCGAGACCGACGAGGACGTGCTCCAGATCGGCGAGATGGCGAAGAACGTCATCCAGAAGGGCCGCGAGGTCACCGGCCAGAACGACATCCGCTGCACCGTCTCCATCGGCGGGTTCGTGCCCAAGCCGCACACCCCGTTCCAGTGGGCCCCCCAGCTGTCCGCCGAGGCCACCGACGCCCGTCTGGCCAAGCTGCGCGACTCGATCCGCGGCGACCGCAAGTACGGCAAGAACATCGGCTACCGCTACCACGACGGCAAGCCGGGCATCATCGAGGGCCTGCTCTCGCGCGGCGACCGCCGGGTCGGCGGGATCATCCGCGCCGTCTACGAGGACGGGGGCCGCTTCGACGGCTGGCGCGAGCACTTCTCGTACGACCGCTGGATGGCCTGCGCCGAGAAGGCGCTGGCCGGCACCGGCGTCGACGTCGACTGGTACACCACCCGCGAGCGCACCTACGAGGAGGTGCTGCCCTGGGACCACCTGGACAGCGGCCTCGACAAGGACTGGCTGTGGGAGGACTGGCAGGACGCCCTGGAGGAGGTCGAGGTCGACGACTGCCGCTGGACGCCGTGCTTCGACTGCGGCGTGTGTCCCCAGATGGACACGCACATCCAGATCGGCCCCACCGGCAAGAAGATGCTGCCGCTGACGGTCGTCAACAAGTAGTCGCTCGGCACACCGACGACCCCCGGCCGGAGCGCTCCGGCCGGGGGTCGTCGGTGTGTGGCTGACCAGGGGCGGAGCGAGGGGCGCGGCGGGGCGCGTACCCTTTGAGGTGACAGAGTCCGGACAGTGGCGGGAACCCGCCGCGCCGGACGGGGACAACTGACTAAGGACTGAGCGACCTGGCACGCCGTACGCCCGACGGTCCGCCGCCCGCGCCGACGGTGCAGCGGATCCGTCTCCGCTACACCAAGCGCGGCCGGCTCCGCTTCACCAGCCACCGCGACTTCCAGCGCGCCTTCGAGCGCGCCCTGCGCCGCTCGGCCGTGCCGATGGCGTATTCGGCCGGCTTCACCCCGCACCCCAAGGTGTCCTACGCCAACGCCGCCCCGACCGGGGTGGCCAGCGAGGCGGAGTACCTGGAGATCGGCCTCGCCGCCGTCCGCGACCCGCAGGCGCTGCGCGCCCAGTTGGACGAGTCGCTGCCCGCCGGCCTGGACGTCATCGACGCGGTCGAGGTCCGGACGCCGAACTTCGTGGAGCGCCTGGAGGCCTCCGAGTGGCAGGTGCGGCTGGACGGCGTCGAGCCGCAGGAGGCGGCCCGCGCGGTCGAGGTGTTCCTCGCCGAGGAACGGGTCGAGGTGCAGCGCCAGACCAAGAACGGCGTGCGCGTCTTCGACGCGCGCGGCGCCGTGGCGGCGCTCGAAGTCCTCGCGCCGCAGGTCGACGGCGGTGCGGACACGGAGGCCGGAGCGGCCCACGATGTTCGGACGGGCCGTGCCTGTGCGATACTGCGCCTGGTAGTACGACACGCCACACCAGCCGTACGACCCGACGACGTGTTGTCCGGTCTCCGTGCGACGGCCGACCTGGCGCCGCCGGTCCCCGCAGAGGTGACCAGGCTGGCGCAGGGGCCGCTCGACGAGGAGGCCGGCACGGTGACCGACCCGCTGGCGCTCGACCGCGCCGCGGCCCCGGCCGGCTCAGATCCGGCCGCAGGGCTGCGCGCTACCGCGTCCGCCTAGCGGGCGGAGGCCGGGTCCAGTGCCTCACTGGACCCGAGGGTCCTCCGGGGTTCCCGCGGCTCCCCAGGGGAGCGAGCGTCGTCGCAGCACAGGCCGGCCCCTTGGGGCCCGCCGACCAGGACGGTCGGCGGGCCCGAGGACCCCTTCCGGGAGCCACCCGGGGTTGGGGGACGGCGCAGCTTGGGAAAACCACAGAAGACTGGTCAGACCAGAAGACTTTCGACACCCCGCCGAGCGTGGGGCGCCGAGCGAGACTACGAGCCCCTGTGCGGCCTCGCGTCCGCGCGGCGGCACCGTGAAAGGGTCCGGCCCGAGCACCGTGAGCGGTGCCGGCCGGCCGTAGGTGTCGTGCCGTGCCCGGATGCGGAGCCCGGGGGCCTGACGGGAGATCCACCCGCATGCTCGATAACACCGATCCGCAGCAGTCTGCGACGGAACCGAACGACACCGGTGCGACCGGTGGCGAGGGCGCGTCCGCCGCGCCGCCGCGCCGCCGTCGCCGCGCGGTGTCCCGCCCGGCGGGTGCTCCGCAGGGTGCGGCGGCCGAGGCCGCCGAGACCGTGATCCCGGCCGAGGTCCAGCCCGCCGCCGTCGCCGAGGCTCCGGCCGAGGAGGCCCCCGTGGCCGAGAAGCCGGTCCGGGCCCGCCGGACCCGCAAGCGCGCCGAGGCCCCCGCCGGGGCGCCCGCCGCCGAGGCCCCGGCCGCCGCCGAGGTCCAGCCCGCCGCCGTCGCCGAGCAGGCCCCGGTGGCCGAGCCGGTGGCCGAGAAGGCCGAGCAGCCCGCCGCGGAGGAGGCGCCCGCCGCGCCGGCCCGCCGCGCCCGCCGCCGTCGCGTGGTCGAGGCCGCGCCGGTCGTCGAGGCCCCGGTCGAGGAGCCCGTGGCCGAGGAGGAGCCGGCCGAAGAGGAGGCCGAGGTCGAGGCCGCCGCGCCCGCGCCGGTCGCCGAGCCCGCGCCGGTCGCCGAGCCCGCCCCGGCCGTCGCGGCCGAGCCGCCGCACCGGGTGCGCCGCCGCGCCGTGCGCCCGTCCACCGCGATCTTCCAGGCCCCGGTGTTCCAGGAGCCGGCCCCCTTCGTCGCCCCGGCGTCGACGCAGCAGCAGCCCGCCGCCGTCGAGACCCCGGCCGCCGCCGTGGAGGCCCCGGTGGCCGCCGAGCGCGAGGACGAGGACGAGTACGAGTACAGCGGCGTCGGCCGCCGCCGCCGGGTGCGCGCCCGGGTCGAGCCGGGCCGCTCGAAGGGCGCCGCCAAGGCCGCCCAGAGGGCCGCCGCCAAGGCCGCGCCCAAGGCCGCTCCGGTGGTCGTCGAGGCCCCGGTCGAGGCGCCCGCCGCCGTGGCCGAGGCCCCCGCCGCCGGTCCGGAGACCGAGGGTGAGTGGGAGGACGACGGCCGTCCGTCGCGCCGCCGCCGCCGGGGCGGCCGTCGCCGCCGCCGTGGCGAGGCCGAGGAGTTCGAGGCCGAGGTCCACGAGGCCGAGCAGCCCGCCGAGGAGCCGGCCGCCGCGGCCGTCGACGAGGAGGACGAGGACGACGACGACGACCTGGCCGCCGGCCTGTCCTCGTCGCGCCGTCGCCGCCGTCGCCGCCGCCGCAGCGGTGAGGCCGGTGCGGTCGAGGCCGCCGAGACCACCGAGGACGGCGTCCGCACGGTCGTGAAGGTGCGCGAGCCGCGCCGCCGCTCGACCGAGCCGTCCTTCGACCCCGACGAGGTCCAGTCCATCAAGGGCTCGACCCGTCTGGAGGCCAAGAAGCAGCGCCGCCGTGAGGGCCGCGAGCTGGGCCGCCGCCGGGTGCCGATCATCACCGAGGCCGAGTTCCTGGCCCGCCGCGAGTCGGTCGAGCGCGTCATGGTGGTGCGCCAGAACGGCCAGCGCACCCAGATCGGCGTCCTGGAGGACGGCGTGCTCGTCGAGCACTACGTCAACAAGGAGCAGGCCACCTCGTACGTCGGCAACGTCTACCTGGGCAAGGTCCAGAACGTGCTGCCGTCGATGGAGGCCGCGTTCGTCGACATCGGCAAGGGCCGCAACGCCGTGCTGTACGCCGGTGAGGTCAACTTCGGCTCGCTGGGCGGCCACGGCGGCCCGCGCCGGATCGAGTCGGTGCTGAAGTCCGGCCAGTCCGTGCTCGTGCAGGTCTCCAAGGACCCGATCGGTCACAAGGGCGCCCGCCTGACCAGCCAGATCTCGCTGCCCGGCCGCTACCTGGTCTACGTGCCCGAGGGCTCGATGACCGGCATCTCGCGCAAGCTCCCCGAGAACGAGCGCGCCCGCCTGAAGCAGATCCTCAAGAAGATCGTCCCGGACGACGCGGGCGTCATCGTGCGCACCGCCGCCGAGGGCGCCTCCGAGGACGAGCTGACCCGTGACGTCCAGCGCCTCCAGCAGCAGTGGGAGGAGATCCAGAAGAAGACCGCGACCGGCAACGCCCCCGCGCTGCTGTACGGCGAGCCGGACATGACCGTCCGGGTCGTGCGCGACATCTTCAACGAGGACTTCACCAAGGTCATCGTCTCCGGCGACGAGGCGTGGAAGACGATCCACGAGTACGTCTCCAGCGTGGCCCCGGACCTCGCCGAGCGGCTCCAGCGCTGGACCTCCGAGGTGGACGTGTTCGCCACCTACCGGATCGACGAGCAGCTGATGAAGGCGCTGGACCGCAAGGTCTGGCTGCCCAGCGGCGGTTCGCTGGTGATCGACCGCACCGAGGCGATGGTCGTCATCGACGTCAACACCGGGAAGTTCGTCGGCCAGGGCGGCAACCTGGAGGAGACGGTCACCCGGAACAACATCGAGGCGGCCGAGGAGATCGTGCGCCAGCTGCGGCTGCGCGACCTCGGCGGCATCATCGTGATCGACTTCATCGACATGGTGCTGGAGTCCAACCGGGACCTGGTGCTGCGCCGTCTGCTGGAGTGCCTGGGCCGGGACCGGACCAAGCACCAGGTGGCCGAGGTCACCTCGCTGGGCCTGGTCCAGATGACCCGCAAGCGGGTCGGCCAGGGTCTGCTGGAGTCCTTCTCCGAGGCCTGCGTGCACTGCAACGGCCGCGGTGTGATCGTCCACATGGAGCAGCCGAGCGCCCACACCCACGCCCCGGCGGCCGCGGCCGCCGAAGCGGGCCAGGGCGGCGGCAAGCGCCGTCGCCGGGGCAAGGGCGGTGCGGGCCACGAGGAGCCGCAGGCCGTCGAGGCCGTGTCGGTGACGGAGGAGACGGTCGTCGAGCTCGTCGAGGCCCCGGAGGGCCCGGCCGAGCCGGTGCGCGAGGAGATCGAGGGCCAGCTGGCCCTGGAGGTCCCGGGCGCCGAGGCGCCGGTGGCCGAGGCGGCCACGGAGGCCGTGGAGGCCCCCGCCGCGGAGCCGGCCCCGGTGGCCGCTCCGGCGGGCCGTCCGCGCCGCCGCGCGGTGCGCAAGGCGACGGCCCCGGCCGGTTCGCCGCAGGGCGCCGAGATCGTGGTGCTGCAGGCGAAGGCCGACGCGGCGCTGGAGGCGGCCCTGGAGGCCGCCGCCGTGGCCGCCGCGGCTCCCGCCGAGCCGGCCGCCGAGCCGGCCGTCGAGCCGGCCGTCGAGGAGGCTCCGGTGGAGGCCGCCGCCGAGGCTGCGGCCGAGGCCCCCGCGGAGGAGCCGGCCGCCGAGGCCGAGGCCGAGGAGGCGCCGGCGCCCAAGAAGCGGGCCGCGCGCAAGACCGCCGCGAAGAAGACCGCCGCCAAGAAGACGACGACGGCGGCCAAGAAGACCACCGCCCGCAAGACCGCGACCAAGCGGACGAGCGCGGCGGCCAAGAAGGCGGCGGCCGCCGAAGGTGATACGGCGGCCGAGTAGTGCCCACGCCCGGGGCGGGACCCTTCCCGCCCCGGGCCGTACGGGCCGGTTTGCCCCCCGGGCGGCCGGTCCGTATTCTTGACCATCGGCGTGTCTACGCCATTGCTCCCGAGCACATCACCTTCCCGGTACGTCCGCGCCAGCGCGGCGGGACGGGGAGAGGCTCCTGTGTCCGTACCCAGGTGGCTGGCGTCGGGGGTTCCGACCGAGTAAGGAAAGCAGGTACCGCATGTACGCGATCGTTCGCGCAGGCGGCCGCCAGCACAAGGTCGCCGTCGGCGACGTGCTGGAGATCGACCGTATCGAGGCCAAGCCGGGTGACTCGGTCGAGCTCTCGACCATCCTGGTCGTCGACGGTGACGCCGTCACCTCCGACCCGTGGGTCCTGGCCGGCGTGAAGGCTCACGCCGAGGTGGTCGACCAGACCAAGGGTGACAAGATCGTCATCCTGCGCTACAAGAACAAGACCGGCTACCGCCGTCGTCAGGGTCACCGTCAGAAGCACACCGCGGTGCGCATCACCAGCATCGACTCGGTCAGCAAGTAAGGGGATAGCGAGATATGGCACACAAGAAGGGCGCAAGCTCTACCCGCAACGGCCGTGACTCGAACGCCCAGCGCCTCGGCGTGAAGCGCTTCGGTGGCCAGGTCGTCTCCGCCGGCGAGATCCTCGTCCGCCAGCGCGGCACCCACTTCCACCCGGGTGCCGGTGTCGGCCGCGGTGGCGACGACACCCTGTTCGCGCTGACCGCCGGTGCGGTGCAGTTCGGCAACCGTCGCGGCCGCAAGGTCGTCAACATCGTGGCCGTCGAGGCCTGAGTCCCCGCGGACTCACGAGTCGCGCCAGACTCACACTGAAGGGTGGGCCGGAATGTTCCGGTCCACCCTTCGGCTTTACGCAGGTAGCAAGCAGACTCATCCGTACTGGAGGCACACCCCATGACCACCTTCGTGGACCGCGTCGAACTTCACGTCGCCGCGGGTAACGGAGGCCACGGCTGCGCCTCCGTTCACCGGGAGAAGTTCAAGCCGCTCGGCGGCCCCGACGGCGGCAACGGCGGTGAGGGCGGCAGCGTCATCCTCACCGTCGACGCGCAGATCACGACCCTCCTCGAATACCACCACTCGCCCAAGCGCAAGGCGACCAACGGCAAGCCCGGCGCGGGCGGCAACCGCACCGGCGCCGAGGGCCAGGACCTCGTCCTGCTGGTGCCGGACGGCACCGTCGTGCTCGACCGCCAGGGCAACGTGCTGGCCGACCTGGTCGGCCACGGCACCAGCTTCGTCGCCGCCCAGGGCGGCCGCGGCGGCCTCGGCAACGCGGCGCTGGCCTCGGCCCGCCGCAAGGCGCCCGGCTTCGCGCTGCTCGGCGAGCCCGGCGAGGCCCGTGACATCGTCATGGAGCTCAAGTCCGTCGCCGACGTCGCCCTGGTGGGCTACCCGAGCGCCGGCAAGTCCTCGCTGATCTCGGTGCTCTCCGCCGCCAAGCCGAAGATCGCGGACTACCCGTTCACCACGCTCGTCCCGAACCTCGGCGTGGTCACCGCGGGCGACACCGTCTACACCATCGCGGACGTGCCCGGCCTGATCCCCGGCGCCAGCCAGGGCCGCGGCCTCGGCCTGGAGTTCCTGCGCCACGTCGAGCGCTGCTCGGTGCTCGTGCACGTGCTGGACTGCGCCACCCTGGAGCCCGGCCGCGACCCGCTGAGCGACCTGGAGACCATCGAGGCGGAGCTCGCCCAGTACGGCGGCCTGGACGACCGTCCGCGCCTGGTCGCGCTCAACAAGGTGGACGTCCCGGACGGCCAGGACATCGCCGACCTCACCCGCGCCTCCCTGGAGGAGCGCGGCTTCCAGGTGTTCGAGGTCTCCGCCGCCTCCCGCAAGGGCCTGCGCGAGCTGAGCTTCGCGATGGCGAAGATCGTCGCCGAGGCGCGCGCCGCCAAGCCGGTCGAGGAGTCCACCCGGATCGTGCTGCGGCCGACGGCCGTCGACGACGAGGGCTTCACCATCACCGAGGAGGACGGCGCCTTCCGCATCCGCGGCACCAAGCCGGAGCGCTGGGTCCGCCAGACCGACTTCTCCAACGACGAGGCCGTCGGCTACCTCGCCGACCGGCTCGCCCGCCTCGGCGTCGAGGAGAAGCTGTGGAAGGTCGGGGCGCACGAGGGCGACACCGTCATCATCGGCCCGGACGAGAACGCCGTCGTCTTCGACTGGGAGCCGACCATGGCCGCCGGTGCCGAGATGCTCGGCCGCCGCGGTGAGGACCACCGCTTCGAGAGCCCGCGGCCGGCGGTCGACCGCCGTCGCGAGAAGAAGAAGGGCCGGGACGCCGCCGAGCAGGAGTTCCTGGACTTCGAGGCGCTGTCGAGCGGCCGGCAGGCCGCCATCGAGGGCGACGACGAGGACTGATCCCGCGCAGCCGAACGGCCCCGCCACCCTTTCGGGGGAGGCGGGGCCGTTCGCGTCGTTCAGGCGTGACGGGACGTCACTTCGTCCAGGCGGCCTGGACCTTGGTGATGTCGGTCGAGTCGCCGAAGCCGACCATCACCGGGGTGCCGCCGGCCGGGAAGCTGACGATGTCGCAGCCCTTGAACGCGACGCCCTTGGTGGCGCCCGAGAAGCTCGGGGTGGTGCACTTGGCGATCGGGGTCGAGCCGACCGGGTTGGCGAACGACGCGGTGTTGCCGCTCGCGTCGTAGACCTTGAGCTTGGAGTCCGGGGCGCTGAAGGTCAGCTTGGTGTCCCCGAGGTTCGTCATGGTCCAGCTCACGTAGTACAGCGCGCGGCCGTCCAGGCCGGCCGTGTTGGCCTTGGCGTCCTGGAAGTCCTTGAGCGAGCCAGGGGTTATGCCGGTCACGGTGAGCTGCAGCTTGGCGGCGGTGTTCGAGGTCTTGTCGTTGAAGTCGACCGCGGCCGGCTGGCCGAACTTCACCGAGGTGCCGGCCTGCGGGAGGCTGCCGCCGGCGGCCCCGCCGGTCGCGGCTCCGCCCGTCGCGCCCGCCGTCCCGGCGCCACCGGCCGCCGCGCCTCCCGTGGCGGCACCGCCGCCCGCGGCCGCTCCGCCCGCGGCCGCGCCGGTCGGGGCCGCGGAACCGCCGGTAGCGGCGCCGCCCGTGGCCGCGCCGCCGGTGGCCGCGCCGGTCGGTGCGGAGGTCGAGCCGGTGGCGCCGCCCGTGGCGGCGCTGGTGTCCGAGTTGTCCGGGCCGCAGGCGGCCAGCGACAGGGCGGTGGCCGCAGCGAGCGCGGCGACGGTCAGCTTCGTGGTGTACGAACGCATGGTGCGCTAACTCCTGGGCGCGCGACCGCGAACCGTTGCCGGCATGCCCAGTGCGGTGCCGCCCGATGGCATTGAGGGTCGAAGACGAGTGGGTCCAGCGGGCAAGAAGCCGTCCCCCGATCTGGCTTTCGGTCAGGGACCATACCAGCCATCCGGATTGGCGGCCCGGCTGTGGCGAGGCCGTGACAGGGCCGGGTCCAGCCGGTGAAACACCCTGCGGCCGACCTGCACGGATCGCGTAGATTTCGGGGGTGACCGCCGGGCCCGGCGACCCGGTCCACGGCATGGCCGCACCCGCAACACACCGGAAGGGCGTACAGCGAGATGAGTGAGGACTCACTGCGGGAGGAGGTGCTGACCGCACGGCGCATCGTCGTCAAGGTCGGTTCCTCCTCACTCACCACGGCGGCCGGCGGCCTGGACGCCGACCGCGTCGACGCCCTCGTGGACGCGCTCGCCAAGGTGCGCGCCCGCGCGGACGCGCCCGAGGTCGTCCTGGTCTCCTCCGGCGCCATCGCCGCCGGCCTCGCCCCGCTCGGCCTGGAGAAGCGGCCCAAGGACCTGGCCCGCCAGCAGGCCGCCGCGAGCGTCGGGCAGGGCCTGCTCGTCGCCCGGTACACCGCCTCCTTCGCCCGCTACGGCATCCGGGTCGGCCAGGTGCTGCTCACCGCCGAGGACGCCAGCCGGCGCGCCCACTACCGCAACGCCTACCGCACGCTCGACCAGTTGCTGGCGATGGGCGCGATGCCCGTCGTCAACGAGAACGACACCGTCGCCACCGCCGAAATCAAGTTCGGTGACAACGACCGGCTGGCCGCCCTGGTCGCCCACCTCGTGCGGGCCGACCTGCTGGTGCTGCTCTCCGACGTGGACGGCCTCTACGACGGGGACCCGGCCCGCCCCGGCACGAGCCGGATCGCCGAGGTGCGCGGCCCGCACGACCTCGACGGCATCCAGATCGGCAGCGCGGGCAAGGCCGGCGTCGGCACCGGCGGCATGGTCACCAAGGTCGAGGCGGCCCGGATCGCCACCGGCGCCGGCATCCCGGTGGTGCTCACCGCGGCCAGTCACGCCGCCGACGCGCTGGCCGGCCGGCCCACCGGCACCCTGTTCCTGCGCACCGGCAGCCGCACCTCCGACCGGATGCTCTGGCTCGCCCACGCGAGCAGCCCGCGCGGCGCCCTGCACCTCGACGCGGGGGCCGTCGAGGCGGTCGTCTCCGGGGGCGCGTCGCTGCTGCCGGCCGGGGTGGTGAAGGTCGACGGCGAGTTCGCCGCGGGTGATCCGGTGGACCTGATTGCCGAAAACGGCCACATCGTGGCGCGCGGGCTGGTCAACTTTGATGCGAGGGAGTTGCCCCGCCTGCTCGGCCGGTCCACCCGTGACCTGGCCCAGGAGCTCGGCGCCGCGTACGAGCGGGAGGTCGTCCACCGTGACGACCTGGTCGTCCTGCGCGGCTGACCGGCCGGCGCGGGGCGGGCGCCGGCCGGGG
This sequence comes from Kitasatospora sp. NPDC048722, assembly GCF_040650235.1. Taxonomy (NCBI): domain Bacteria; kingdom Bacillati; phylum Actinomycetota; class Actinomycetes; order Kitasatosporales; family Streptomycetaceae; genus Kitasatospora; species Kitasatospora sp. NPDC048722. The sequence goes on along the minus strand of NZ_JBEZGX010000070.1, from coordinate 10,126 downwards.
GCCGCTCCGTACGGGGAGGGGCCCGCCCGCCGGGCGAGGAGGGGCGCAGCCGTGCGCGCCGGCCGAACGCCGGCGGGACGGGTGGGGGGACGACAGGACATCGCCGAACAGGAGGCCGCCGGTGGAACGCAGGCGCGAGGCAGCGCTGACCGGAGAAACGGCGGGCCGGCGGCTGACCAGCATCGACGGCGGACGCGGGGACGGTCCCGCCGAGCCGTCCGGTCCGCCGCCGCAGGGGCCCGGCGGGGTGCGCAGGCTGCGGCCGGACCACCGGGACGCGGGGGAGCCGCCGACCGTGCCCGAGCAGGCGCGGCTGTGGCACGTGGTGCTGAGCGTGGCCGGCCAGGTCACGCCGCTGTCCTCGCTGCGTACCTCGCTGGAGCGGCTCGCGCACGACCACTCGTTCTTCCTGACCGCCCGGTACGCCGCGGACCACGCGGAGATCCGCTACTGGGAGCAGGCGCGGGACCTGCACGACGCCGCGGCGATCGCGCTGCGGCTGTGGGGCGAGCACAAGGTGACCGCGAACCTGCCGCCGTGGGAGATCGTCGGCCTGGAGGTGGTCGACCGGGCGACCTACCACAAGCGGGTGGCGGAGGGCTTCGGAGACCCGCCGCCGCACCTGGGCGGCGTGCACCCGTACTGACCGTTCGGATGGCGAAACGGGGGCCCGGCGGGCGCGGCGCAGTCGCTACCCTTGGCGCATGACCAGCGACCTCGCCCCCGCCGACAGTCCCGTCCTCGCCGTAGCGCGCCGTGCCCGGGAGGCCGCCGCCGCGCTCGCCCCGCTGCCGCGCGGCGCGAAGGACGCCGCGCTGCTGGCGATCGCGGACGCCCTGGTCGCCCGTGCCGCCGAGGTCGTCGAGGCCAACGCCGAGGACGTGGCCCGGGCCCGCGAGGCCGGGACGGCCGAGTCCGTGATCGACCGGCTGACGCTGACCGACGAGCGGATCGCGGCGATCGCCGCCGACGTGCGCAGCGTGGCCGGCCTGCCCGACCCCGTCGGCGAGGTCGTGCGCGGCTACACGCTGCCCAACGGTCTGGACGTGCGCCAGGTGCGGGTGCCGCTCGGCGTGGTCGGCATCATCTACGAGGCCCGGCCGAACGTCACCGTCGACGCCGCCGCGCTCTGCCTGAAGTCGGGCAACGCGGTGCTGCTGCGCGGCTCGGCCTCCGCCTACCGCTCCAACACCGCGCTGGTGGCCGTCCTGCGGGACGCCGTCGCCGCGGCCGGGCTCCCCGCCGACGTGATCCAGCTCGTCCCGGGCGAGAGCCGCGACTCCGTCCAGGAGCTGATGCGCGCCCGCGGCCTCGTGGACGTGCTCATCCCGCGCGGTGGCGCCTCGCTGATCCGTGCCGTCGTCGAGGGTTCGACCGTGCCCGTGATCGAGACCGGCACCGGCAACTGCCACGTCTACGTGGACGCGCAGACGGACCTGGCGATGGCCGTCGGCATCCTGTTGAACTCCAAGGCGCAGCGGGTCAGCGTCTGCAACGCGGCCGAGACGCTGCTGGTGCACCAGGACGTCGCGGACGCCTTCCTGCCGCTCGCCCTCGCCGCCCTGGCCGGTGCCGGGGTGACGGTGCACGGCGACGACGCGGTGCTCAAGGCCGCCGAGGGCACCGGGGCCGCCGTCGTGCCGGCCACCGACGAGGACTGGGGCGCCGAGTACCTGTCGTACGACATCGCCGCCGCCGTGGTGCCCTCGCTGGACGCCGCCGTCGAGCACATCCGCCGCTGGTCCTCCGGGCACACCGAGGCGATCGTGACGACTTCGCAGGCCGCCGCCCGGCGCTTCACCCGGCTGGTCGACTCGACCACCGTCGCCGTCAACGCCTCGACCCGCTTCACCGACGGCGGTGAGTTCGGCTTCGGCGCGGAGATCGGGATCTCCACGCAGAAGCTGCACGCCCGCGGTCCGATGGGCCTGCCGGAGCTGACCAGCACCAAGTACATCGTCACGGGGGACGGGCACGTCCGCGGCGAGGCCGCGCAGACGGTGGGCGGGGACGCGGACGCGCTCTGAGCGTGGGCGGCGGCCGGGGCCCCGGGGCGGGTGGGCCGGGGTCCGCGTCACACGTGTGACGGACCAACTGACAGGAGCCACAGACAAATCGTCCGCCCGGTAATACGCTGAATCCGTGGCTGAGGATGTGGGGGGCTTGCCGTACCCCGACGGCTCCGACCACGGTGGTGCGGACGACGAGTTCGCCACCGTGGTCTTCGACGAGGCCTTCGTCCGGTCCGCCGCCGTGCACGAGCCGACGGCCAAGGAGCGGCAGCTGGCCGCTGCCGAGGCCAGGCTCGAGCCGGACACCGCGGGGCCGGGCTGGGGCTATGACGTCCCGGCCGGGGACGGGGTGCCGCTGGAGCTGCGCCCGTACCCGAGCCGGCTCGACGATGACCACCTCTACCCTGATCCGTGGTCAGGGCCGGGCCGGGTGGTGGGCCGTTCGGGCCGTCGCCGGGGCAGGCGGGACGGCGTTGCGGTGCGGGGGCGCGGGCGTTGCGTCGCCCAGCAGCGCTGGCACCGGCCGGTCGCGTGGGTGCTCGCGGTGATCATGGGCGTGAGCCTGGTGGCGGTCGCCGTCGCGGCGATCTACCAGGGCGTGGGCGGTGCCTCCGGCGCGCCCCCGCGGCCGGAGTCCGGGAGCAGCAGCGCCGGGGTCGACCCGACGCCCGCGCCCGCACCGCCCGCCGAGCCGTCCCTGGCGGTCACCGCGCCCGCCGGCTGATCCCGCGGGGTCGTGCGCCCGGGGCGGGTGGTCACGCAGCGTTCCCGGGAATCTGCGTGCGCACCCTCGTGGCGGGGCGGGGGTGCGCCTACCCTGGTGGTGTGGGTGACCCGCGAGAGCCTCCGGAGGGTACGCCCGACGGTGGGTCCGGAAACGAGGACGAGTATCGGTCCGTCGTCTTCGACGAATCGTTCGTGCGGGCTGCCCGGATCCAGGAGCTGTCCGCGCGGGAGCGGCTGGCCGGATCCTTCGGCCGGGCCACCCGGCCCAAGGTGCGGCTCGGCCCGTTCGGCACGGTGCCCCGCCAGGCGCTCGCGCTGCTGCTGCTCATCCTGCTGGCCTTCGCGGCCGCCGTGTACTTCGGGGTCAGCTCGCCGAAGGGCACGGCCGCACGCCCCGAGGGCAGCCAACTGACCGTCAGCCTGGTCGCGTTGAGCCCGGCCTCGGCGGTGCGGCCGGTCGCCGACCCGGCGAACCCGTTCGCCGCGCTGCCGACGGGGTACGAGGACGGGACGATGGGGCTGAACACCCCGGCCGGGACGTCCACCGAGCACTTCAGCCGGGTCGAGGTGACCAAGGCGCTCGACACCGTGCAGCGCTACCTGGTCGCCTCCTCGCTGGCGCCGGCCGCCCTCGTCAAGGGCGCCACCGGCGACGTGCGGGCCTTCGTGACGCCCGGCGAGCAGACCCAGTTCGACGCGAGCGTGGCACAGCCCGTCGACGACCGGCACCACGCGGTGACCGGCTGGCTGGTCCGCTTCGACCCGGCGCAGGTGGCCCTGGCGACCGACACCGTGAAGGTGGTCGGCGCGATGCGGGTCGACGAGGCGGACAGCGGCACGCTGCAGGTCACCACCGACCACACCTTCGTCTACGCGCTCAGGCCGGCCGGCGCCCCCGCCGGCGCCCCGGTCACGCTGGAGACCGTGCGGCGGGAGCTGACCTTCCAGTTCGACCGGATCGACCTCGGCGCGGCGCAGCTGCGGCTGGTCGACGCGGTGGTCCAGGCCGGGCCGGAACCGTGCACGACGTCGATGGCGGGCTTCTTGCAGCCGGTGCTCGCGACCCCGCAGGGTGTCCAGGTGCCGGGTCCGGCGGCGGTCGACCCGGGCAACCACGCGCACCCGGCGTGGCAGGTGTGCGGGGTGCTGGCCGGGAGCTGACTCCCGGTGCCCGGAGCCGGGGCCCGGGAGCCGGGGTCCGCGACGGCCGACGGCCGGTGGCCCCGGGCGGGGCTCACCGGCCGTCGGCGGCGGTCGCGGTTACGCCCCCTCGCCGTCCTTGGGCGCGGACCCGGTGCGCGCGCCGGCGCCCGTGAAGGTGTCGCGGAGCTTGCCGCCCACGGTCGCGGCGCCGCCGGCGACGTCCCTTATCAGGCCCATCAGCGGGTCCTTGCTCTCCTTGACGGAGGTCGTGTAGTGGTCGGCGGCGGCCTTCCACTGCTCGGTGACCGAGGTGTCCGGGTCGTCGCTGCGGCGCGGGTAGGCGCCGGCCAGGATCGAGCGGTACTCGTCGCTCTCGGCCCACTTCTTCAGCGCGGCGACCCGGACCACGGCGAACGGGTGGCTCTGCGGCAGCACCTGGAGCAGCTTGAGCACGCCGTCGCGCAGGTCGCCGGCCTTCTCGTACTCCTCGGCCTGCTCCAGGAAGGCGTCCACGTTCATCTCGGCCAGGTTGTGCCCGCCGGCCAGCTTCATCAGGGCCCGCATGGACGCCTGGAGGTCCTGCCCGGCCAGCAGTCCGGCCCGGTCGCTGGACAGCTCGGCCTTGCGGAACCACTCCTTGAGCGCGGTGACGATGGCCATGATCGCCAGGTTGCCGAGCGGCACCCAGGCGATCCGGGTGGCGATGTTGGTGAGGATGAGCAGCATCGTCCGGTAGACGGCGTGGCCGGACATCGCGTGGCCGACCTCGTGGCCGATGACCGAGCGCAGCTCCTCCTCGTCCAGCAGCTCGACGAGCCCGCTGGTGATCACGATGATCGGGGTGTCGATGCCGATGGTGTAGGCGTTGACCACCGGGTCCTGGGTGACGTAGAGGTCGGGGACCTTCTCCAGGTCGAGCACGTAGGCGGCGTCGCGCACCATGTCGTGCAGCTCGGGGAACTGCCGCTCGGAGGTCTTCACGGCGGTGGCCAGGAACATCAGCCGGATCGCCCGCTCCGACACCAGGCCGGCGAGCTTCTTGAGGACGTCGTCGAAGCCGGTCAGCCGGCGCAGCGCGACCAGGGCGGAACGGTCCGCCGGGTGCTCCCAGGCCCGGGTGGAGATATCGGGGAAGCGCTGGCGGCGTCGGCTCGGGGCCTTCGCGGTCGTGTCGGTCATGGTCTGAGCACCCTCCTGGTCGACGGCGGCCCCGGCCGGTGGCCGGCCCCCGCTGGTCTTCGTCTGCAACGACTGCTTGTGCAACGTCCGCGGTTGCGTACTCGTCCCCGCCCGGAGCCCTCGCGGGGTCCGGCCGCGCCGGAGGGGTCGGTGGCGGGCCCGGGTGTGAGGCCGGTTTACCCTGAGGGCCCTGGAGAACCGAGACCGGACCCGGCCGCGGTAACCGAGCAGTCCGAGGAGCACCGCAGATGTCCACCGACGCCCTTGTCAGCCTGGCCGCACCGATCTCGGACGAGGCCGGCCCGGGCCTGTTCCTGCGGATCATCATCATCGCGTCGTTCGTCGGGGTCGGCCTGCTGGTCTGGATCATGGCCCGCGCCTTCCGCGGCAACTAGGGCGGACGGGTCCGGGGCGTGGTGACACCGTTCGCTCACGCCCGGTCAGCGGCAGTGGGCCGCCGAGCGGTTGCCCCGTCACCCCCCGTACGATGACGGGTGGGCCCTGACCGGCCCGCCAGCACCCCCAGGTCCGTCCTCCGAGCCGAGAAGGTCCAGCCGACCATGAACACCGCCGCCGCACTGCCCGTCCTGAACCTGCTCGCCGACGGCGAGGGGGGCAACCACGACAGCCTCAACCCGTACCTCACGGGTGGCGCCGCACTGTTCGTCCTGCTGCTCCTGCTCTTCGTGACCACCCGCTTCAACCGGGACCGCTGAGCCGGGCCCATGGGCCGCTCGGGGAGCGTCCGGCACACCCGCCGGCCGCTCCCTCACGCACGTCCGGGCCGGACGTGCGGCCTGCTCCCACACGGGTGTTCCCGCACCGCAACGGGCGTCGCGTAAGGTGTCTCGCCATGGGAGAGCAGGCCGGGATTCCCGGCGGACCGGAACCGGTGAAGAAGCGCCTCGGCGTGATGGGCGGCACCTTCGACCCGATCCACCACGGCCACCTGGTCGCCGCCAGCGAGGTGGCGAGCGCGTTCCACCTGGACGAGGTGATCTTCGTGCCGACCGGGCAGCCGTGGCAGAAGAGCGACCGCCACGTCACCCCGGCCGAGGACCGCTACCTGATGACGGTCATCGCCACCGCCGAGAACCCGCAGTTCTCGGTCAGCCGGATCGACATCGACCGCGAGGGTCCGACGTACACCGTCGACACCCTGCGCGACCTGCACGCGCTGCACCCCGACGCCGACCTCTTCTTCATCACCGGCGCCGACGCGCTCGCCCAGATCCTGTCCTGGCGCGACTCCGACGAACTCTTCTCGCTCGCCCACTTCATCGGGTGCACCCGGCCGGGGCACACTCTGTCCGACGCCGGACTCCCGGTGGGCGGGGTCTCCCTGGTGGAGGTCCCCGCGCTGGCCATCTCCTCCACGGACTGCCGCAACCGGGTCGCCAAGGGCGAGCCGGTCTGGTACCTCGTGCCGGACGGCGTGGTCCGCTACATCGACAAGCGGGCGCTGTACGCGCCGCACGGGACCTGACCAGGAGCGTATGCGTGACTGATCGCAGCGGCGGCGACGCGGGGCAGCGCCCGGAGGACTGGTCGACCGGACAGTACCCGCAGTACCAGCCGTACGGGCAGCAGCCGGCGCAGCAGTACGACCAGTACGGGCAGCCCGTGCCGGCGGCGCCCGCGTACGGCCAGGACCCGTACGGCGGCTACCAGGGGCAGTACCAGCAGCAGCCGTACCAGGCCTACCAGCAGCAGGGGCAGGCCCCGCAGCAGTACGAGCCGTACGAGTCCTACGGGCAGCAGCCGGCGCAGCAGTACGACCAGTACGGGCAGCCCGTGCAGGCGTACCAGCAGGGCGGCTACGGGTACCAGGAGCCGCAGCCGTACACCTACGACGGCTACCAGCAGCAGGCGTACCCGGCGGCCGAGCCGCAGGCCGGGCACGCGGCGCCGGCCCCCGCCGCGCCGGAGCCCGTCGCCCCGGCGCCGGCCGCCGCGCCCGTGCCGCCGCGCCCGCGCACGCCCGGGCCCGCCGGAACGGCGCCGGCCAAGCCCGCGCAGCCGTCCGAGATGGTCGGCGGCAGCCGCACCCCCAAGGGCGCCAAGGAGCCCAAGGACTCGTACACCACCGGTGAGTTCACCTTCGTCGACGAGGAGGCGGAGGAGACCGAGGACGTCATCGACTGGCTGAAGTTCGCCGAGTCCCGCAGCGAGGTGCGCGCCGAGCGCCGCCGGCGGCTGCGCAACCGGCTGATCGGCCTCGGCGTCGCCGTCGCGCTCGCCGCGGGCGGCGTCGGCGGCTACCTGTTCTTCACCGGCGACAAGCAGACCGCGGCCAAGGCGGTCGGCAAGCGCCAGGTCAACGTCGTGCACCTGCGCGACCTGCAGGGCAAGGTCTCCAGCGCGCTGCTCGTCAACGACGCCGCCGGGGGCAAGGGCACCGTGCTGCTGCTCCCCGACACCCTGCGGCTGCCCGGCCCGGGCGACCCGGCCGTCGCCCCCGTCAGCCAGGCGCTGGACCCCTCGATGGGCGCCGCCGCCACCCGTGACGGTCTGTCCACGGTGCTCGGCGCCCCCGTCGCCGGCACCTGGCGGCTGGACACCCCCTACCTGGAACTGCTGGTCAACCAGCTCGGCGGCGTCCGGGTGGACACCAACGCCGAGACCCACGACGGCGGCAAGCCGGACGGCGCCCTGCTCAGCGCGGCCGGCAAGAACACCCTGCTCAACGGCAAGGCCGCGGTCGCCTACGCGACCCTGCAGGCGGCGGGGGAGAACCGCGACGCCCAGCTCGCCCGGTTCGGGCAGGTCATGGACGCCGTCGTGCGCACCATGCCCACCGACTTCAACGAAGCCAAGGACGACGTGCACCGGATGAACGCGGTGCTCGACCCGTCGCTGCCCGAGGACGCCCTCGCCGGGGTGCTCGCCCAGCTCGCCCAGCAGGCCAAGGACGGCCACTTCGGGACCACCACGCTGACCGTCAAGCCGGACGGCTCGCTGGACGAGGCCACCGCGGGCAAGCAGGTCAAGGACGTGCTCGGCGGCACCGTGAAGTCGGCCGTCGCGGGCGACGCCCCGGCGCGCGTGTCGGTCCAGGACGCCTCCGGCAACGACCAGGCGGCCGCCTCCGCGCAGGTCCAGATCGTGAACGCGGGCCTGACCTTCATCCCCGGCGGCGCCAAGGGCGCGCCGCAGGCGACCAGTGAGATCCGCTACACCGACGACGCCCGGCAGGCCGCCGCGAAGTCCCTGGCGACCAGCCTCGGACTGCCGGACACGGCGGTGAAGAAGGTCGGTGACGCCCAGAACGCGGACCTGGTCGTCGTTCTCGGCAAGGACTACCAGCCGCCGAAGAACCAGTAGCCGACGCCCGGCGGTGGTGGGGGCGGGGCCGCCCCGCCCCCCACCACCGAAAAAAAGCGGTTCCGGGGCGGCCCGGACGGCGTGAGATCCTGGAAGGCGGTCCCGGCGGTGCGTCGGGGCAGCCCCAAGCCGCCGAGCCGGAAGTACACCGTGACCGTCACCGACCACAGCCAGCAGCTCATCACCGTCGCCGCCCAGGCGGCGGCCGACAAGCTGGCGCACAACATCATCGCGTTCGACGTCAGCGAGGTGCTGTCGATCACCGACGCCTTCCTGATCGCGTCCGCGAACAACGACCGCCAGGTCCGCTCCATCGCCGAGGAGATCGAGGACCAGCTGCGCGAGCAGCTGGACATCAAGCCGGTGCGCCGCGAGGGCGAGCGCGAGGGCCGCTGGATCCTGCTCGACTACCTGGACATCGTCGTGCACGTCCAGCACTCCGAGGAGCGCTCCTTCTACTCGCTGGACCGGCTCTGGAAGGACTGCCCCGAGCTGCCGCTGCCCGAGGACGCCCTCGCCTCGCGCAACCGTCCGGACGCCCACACCGACGAGGCCGGCAACGCCGTCGCCCCGGCCGACGACTTCGGCAAGCCCGAGGAGCAGTTCTGAGCCCGGACGCGCGGGGCCCGCGCATCGTCTTCTGGCGCCACGGCCAGACCTCCTGGAACCTCGAATCGCGGTTCCAGGGCACGACCGACATCGAGCTGACCGGCCACGGCGTGCTGCAGGCGCAGCGCGCCGCCCGGCTGCTCTCGGGCCTCCGCCCCGACCTGCTGATCTCCTCCGACCTCAAGCGGGCCAGGCGCACCGCCGACGAGCTCGCCAGGATCACCGGGCTCGACGTGCAGCACCACGAGGGCCTGCGGGAGACGTACGCGGGCTCCTGGCAGGGTCTGACCAACGCCGAGATCCGGGCCCGCTACCCCGAGGAGTACGCGGCCTGGGCGGCCGGCGAGCCGGTGCGGCGCGGCGGCGGCGAGCTGTCCAGCGAGGTCGCGGACCGCTCGGTGCCCGTGGTGCTGGAGGCGGTCGACAAGCTGCCGGAGAGCGGCACGCTGGTCGTGGTCAGCCACGGCGGGACGATCCGCACCATGCTCGGACGCCTGCTCGGCCTGGAGCCGCGGCTCTGGGAGTGCTTCGGCGGACTGTCCAACTGCTGCTGGTCGGTGCTGGGCCGGGGCGCGCGCGGCTGGCGCCTGCTGGAGCACAACGCGGGCACGCTCCCGCAGCCGGTCATCGGCGACGACACCTGAGTGTCGGCGGGCGGGGTGCGGAGCGGGAGCGCGGGGCCCCGGCGGGGCCCGCAGGGGGCTCGCAGGGGGCTCACAGGGGCGGATTTCGCAGTTCCGGGCCTGACCAGCTAGAGTCTTCCTCGTTCGCAGGGAAGGAACGCGGCCCGGAAGGGAAGCGGGAGATCCGGTGAGTGCGGGGCTATAGCTCAGTTGGTAGAGCGCTTGCATGGCATGCAAGAGGTCTGGGGTTCAATTCCCCATAGCTCCACTCCGCACCAGTGGTCCGGCCTGGCCGGTACCGCACGTGTCGCGGGGCTATAGCTCAGTTGGTAGAGCGCTTGCATGGCATGCAAGAGGTCTGGGGTTCAATTCCCCATAGCTCCACAGTCGCCGAGAGGCCGCCACCCACCGGGTGCCGATCTGGTGGCTCGGCTGCTGCTGTACTGGGATGTCCGCCAATTCGCTGTTCGAGCATCACCCGTGCACGGCGGGATCACCGTGTGCGGTCGA
>NZ_JBEZGX010000069.1:0-43101 GCF_040650235.1 Kitasatospora sp. NPDC048722 | reverse complement strand
CCGCGAAGACCCATGTCGCGCGTCTGTTCGCCAAGCTCGAGGCCCGGGACCGCGTCCACCTGGCGATCATCGCCTTCGAGAACGGACTCGTGCCGGGTAGACGGTAGGGCAGGGTGAGAGGAACGATCGCCGACCACGAGTTCGCCGCGTTCGCGCTGTTCCCTCCTCCCCGCACCCGCGGGGTCAGCCGGTTGGCGGCCGCGTTGCGGGGGGCCGGGGCCAGCAGGCTGGTCACATCAGCGATCGCCTCCGGGAACGGCTTGAAGTAGCGGCGGACGTTCTCCACCTTGTTCAACCACCTGATGCAGCAACACCGTTGAGGACGGACCGACCGCGTACCAGGTGTTCTCCGTCTCGTCCTCCACCGAGGTCCAGGCCGCGACCACGGGGAGTTCGCAGTGGTCGCCGGCCTCCAGCGGAGGAAGGGTCCAGGTCATGCCGTGGTGGTCGCCGAAGTCGACGCCCCACGTGGTGCAGGAGTTCCGGTAGACCTCCCTGATCAATCCCGCCCAGCGACGGGGCGCTGCGGCCGTGGTGGCCGCGGCGTGGCAGATCCCCTCCTCGTCGTGGCCGCCGAGGGTGAGGCGGGTCGTGTCGTCGTCCACCGTGATCGCGGCCAGGCCCTGTCCGCCGTCCCAGCCGGCGTCGGCGCCGTCCGGCAGCCGCGCGGGCAGTCCCGCCGAGAAGGTCACCCTTCCCGGCGGCGACACGGCGTCGATCCGCCACACCGCCGCGAGGCAGTCGGTCAGCGGGCCCCACACCTCGGGGTCCAGCTCGGGGTCGTACGGGGTCAGCAGCAGTTCGACGCGCGCCGCGTGGTGTCTCCACCGCGCGACCGTCCTCCCGCCCGGCAGGTCGAACAGCTCGTCGGGCAGCGGCGGGAGGGCGGTGTCCCCGATCGTCGTCGTGAAGGTCACCACGCCGAAGGGTGTGTCCATGACGGGCCTGGCGACGGACCGCACCCGTGTGCGCGGGACGGTGGGGAGCAGCATCGGCCCAGCGTACCGGCAGGTCGGGGAGCCTCATCCGCCGTGGTCGCAGAGCTGTGACAACAACCCTGCCACGCCCTGATATTGGGGCCGGTAGCGTGTGCCTCCGGGCGGGCCGAGGGGAGCGTGGCACATGCAGTCGCTGGAGGATGACGATCCGCGGCGGGTGGGCGAGTACCGGCTGCTGCGCCGGCTCGGGGCGGGCGGGATGGGGCGGGTGTACCTCGGGCGGTCGGCGCGGGGACGGACGGTGGCCGTCAAGGTGGTGCGCCCGGAGCTGACCGGGGACCGGGAGTTCCGGGCGCGGTTCCGGCGGGAGGTGGACGCCGCCCGGCGGGTCGGCGGGGAGTGGACGGCGCCGGTGCTGGACGCGGACACCGAGGGCGACCGGCCGTGGGTGGCCACCGGGTACGTCGCCGGACCGTCCCTGAGCGCCGCCGTGCGGCAGTTCGGTCCGCTGCCCGGGGCGTCGGTGCGGGCGCTCGGTGTCCGGCTCGCGGAAGCGCTCGCCCACGTGCACGCGCTCGGGCTGGTGCACCGGGACGTCAAACCGTCCAACGTGCTGCTCGCTCCGGACGGCCCGCGCCTGATCGACTTCGGCATCACCCGCGCCCTGGATGCCAACACGAGCCTCACCAGGCCCGGTTACACGGTCGGATCGCCCGGATTCATGTCGCCGGAGCAGACCCGGGGGAGCAAGGTCGGGCCGGCGAGTGACGTGTTCTCGCTCGGTGCCGTGCTCGCGTACGCGGCGACGGGTGTGCTCCCGTACGGAGAGGGGGTGGTCCCGGCGGTGTTGTTCCGGGCCGTCTACGAGCACCCCGATCTCCTGCTGGTGGACGAGTCGCTGCGCCGGAACCTGCTCGGCTGCCTCGCCAAGGACCCGGCCGCGCGCCCGTCGCCGCAGCTGCTGCGCGCCTGGCTGGACGACGACCGGGAGGCCACCAGGGACCTGGCCACGGGGAGTTGGCTGCCGGCCCCGGTGGCGGCCGCGATCGGACGGGCGGCCGCCCAGTTGCTGGACCTGGAGGCGGACCGGACCGGGACGACCCACGCCGTGCCGCCCCGACCGGCGTCGGCACCGCCCCGCCCGGAGCCGACGCCCCGCCCGACGCCCACACCGCGCAGGCCGACGGTGCCGCCACCGGGCCCGGCCCCGACCGTGCCGCGCCACCACCCCACCACCCCGACGCGCCCCGCCCCCACGGGAGAGTGGCGCCCCCTCCCGCCCCAGCCCGTCCCGGTCTACGGCCCGACGCCGTACCCGCCTCCGCCCCGGCGGCGGGTACGGCTGGTCCTGGTGCTCGTGGTGCTGGTCGTACTGCTGATCGCCGCCGCCGGGTACGCGCTGACGCACCAGGAGGCGCAGACGTCCACCACCGGATCCGCGCCGGTCACCAACACGATGGCGCCCGGGGTCCCCGCCGGCGGCGCCGGACGGAACGTCGTGCCGGCCGCCTACCTCGGGACCTGGAGCGGCCAGGCCGTCCACTCGGACAACACGCCGGCCGGAGTCGTCACCCTCACGGTCGGCCCGGGCGGCATCGGCGACCAGAGCACGGGCTCGCGCCTCGACAGCGGGGCCGTCCGGTGCGAGGCGGTGTGGACGCTCGTCGAGGCCTCGTCGATCTCGTTGACCTACACCTCGCGGCTGGTACGGGGCACGCCCGGCAGCGCGTGCACGGGCGGCGACGCGACCGACCGCCGCACGCTCGTCATCGAGCCGGACGGCACGATCCACTACGGAGTCAGCCGGGCGGGCGTCGTGACCCAGGCAGCGGTGCTGCGGAAGACCGGCTGACCCCCGGCCCCCGCCCTCACCCCGGCGTCCTCACCCCAGCGCCCGCACCGCCGCCAGGACGTCCAGCCCCAGCGCCGGGTCGGCGTCCTCGGGGAGGCTGACGGACAGCCGGGTGAAGAGGCCCGCGTAGCGGCGGGTGATCTCGCGGGCGACGTCCTCCACCGGGCCGGACACCGCGAAGGCGTCGAAGACCTCGTCGTCGATCATGGCGGCCATCTCCTGCCAGCGCCCGCGCACCGAGAGCGGGTGCAGGCGTTCCTGGAGGTCCTCCCAGCCGTGCTGGGCGAGCACCGGGCGGTAGGCGGGCGTGGACGCGTAGAAGGCGAGCCGCTCGCGGACGGCGGCGCGGTTGGCGGCCAGTTCCTCCTCCGTCCGCCCCGTGGCGGTGAGGACGCTCCCGGCGATCTCGAACGGGCGCGCCGTCCACGCGGCGCCCTCCGCCTCGGCGGCCGTCCGGGCCTCGGTCAGACCGGGCAGGACCTGTTCGGTCAGGTAGGCGGGGGAGGAGAACGGGTGGCTGAGGAAGCCGTCCGCGACGGCGCCGGCCGTGCGGGTCATGAGCGGGCCGACGCCGGCCAGGAGGATCCGGGGCACCCCGCCGGGCACCGGGTCCGGCGAGAAGACCGGGGTCATCGTCGTGTGCGTGTAGAACTCGCCGCGGAAGCGCAGCCGCGCACCGGTCTGCCAGCTGTCCCAGATCGCGCGCACGGCGTGGACGTACTCGCGCATGCGTGCGGCGGGGCGGTCCCAGGGCATCCCGAAGCGCTTCTCGATGTGTGTCCTGACCTGCGAACCCAGCCCGATGACGGCCCGTCCACCAGAGGCCGCGTGCAGGCCCCACGCCTGGTAGGCGAGGGTCATCGGGGTACGGGCGAAGGCGACCGCGATGCCGGTGGCGAGCTCGATGCGCTCGGTCCGGTCGGCGGCGCGGGCGAGCTGGAGGAACGGGTCGTACGCGGTCTCGGCGACGACCAGCCGGTCCATGCCGCGGCGCTCGGCCTGCTCGGCGGCGTCCAGGATGCCCGCCGGGTGCCCGGAGGCGGTGGCGTCGAGGCGGAGGGCGGCGGTCGGGCGGTCCATGGCGGGGCTCCTGGTCACGGGCTGCGGCGGTGCGTCGGCCGTACGTCAGCGGTGGGTCGGCGGTGGGTCGGTACGGCGCCAGCCTGCCACGCCGTCACCCGCCGGCCGACCCGGCTCCCCGGTCGGCCGTGTGCCGGCACCGGCTCCGCGCGGACGTCGAACAGCCGGTCCAGGTACCGGTCGACGGCGGCGAGGACGTCGCGCGCTCAGGTCCCGCCGATCACGCGCCCGACAGGCGCCCACGAGCCGGGTGCCTGCTCACCGGGCACCTACTCGCCGCCCGCGGAGCCGCCGGCCAGGTAGGCGTGCAGCGCCGCCGCGCCCGCGAGCAGGGCCAGCCCGCGCACCGTCAGGCGCTCGCGCCACTCGCCCAGCGTCGCCTGGAGGGGTTCCGGTCCGCCCGCCGTCCGGACGCGTTCCAGCACCTGCGCGATGCGCTCCAGGCCGTGCCCGCCGCGGCGCAGCTGGTGGGCCAGCAGCACGTCGCGCACGTCGGCGGGGGCGTACACGCGGTAGCCGGTGCGCGGGTCGCGCCGGGGCACGACCAGGCCTGCGCGCTCCCACGCGCGCAGGGTCGCCGGGCGCAGACCGAGGCGGTGCGCGAGCGGGCCGATGAACGTGTCGCCGGGTTCGGGGCCGGGGGCCGGTTCGGGGCCGGGGGCCGGTTCGAGGCCCGCCGCCGGGACGAGGTCGTGCAGCGCCTCCTCCACCGCGTCCAACGTTGCCCGGTCACCGGCCAGTTGCGCGTGACTGGCGTCGATCAGCCGCAGCGCTTCGTCGACCTCGCCCGCGTGCACGGCCCGCATCACGGCCCCCGCCGTCGCGTGGCCGTGCCCGGGGAGCAACGCCAGGAACGCCCGGAGCGCCGACGCGTGGCGCGGGCCGTAGACGCGGTAGCCGCTCGGCGTGCGCCCGGCCGGCGGCAGGAAACCCGCCTCCTCGTAGTTGCGCACCGCCTGCGTGGACAGGCCGTGCTCACGCGCCAGATCGACGGGCCGCAACTTCATTTTGAGACTTCGCTCCCATCTCCCCGCGAGAAACGGCGGAAAAGTCTACACCGAGGCTTCAACGATACGGTTGACGTCATGACCGCATCGATCCGGGACGCGGCCCGTCCCTTCTCCGGCCACGCCCTCACCGCGCTCCTCTCCCCCGCCACCCGCCTCCTCGGCCTCGGCGAGCCCACCCACGGCGTCGAGGCCTTCCCCGAGCTGCGCAACGAGCTGTTCCGCCACCTCGTCGAGCACGAGGGCTACCGCTCGATCGCCGTCGAGAGCGACTGCCTCGCAGGTCTCGTCGTCGACGCGTACGTCACCGACGGCGTCGGCACGCTCGACGACGCCGTCGCCCACGGCTTCAGCCATGGCTTCGGCGCGTCTCCGGCCAATCGTGAACTCATCCGCTGGATGCACGAGTTCAACCAGCTGCACCCGCACGCGGAGCGAGTCCGCTTCTACGGCTTCGACGGCCCGCTGGAGATCACCGGCGCCGCCGGCCCGCGCCCGTCCCTGACCGCGCTGTACGACTACGTCGCCGCCCACCTGGACCCACCCTGCGACCGCGCGGGCCTCGACGGCCTCCTCGGCGACGACGGCCGCTGGACGGACGAGGCCATCATGACGGACCCGGCCAAGTCCGTCGGACGGACCCCCGAGGCCCGTGAACTGCGCGTGATGGCAGATGACTTGAGCGCTCTCCTCACCGCGCACGCTCCCCACCTGACGGCCGCGACCTCCCCCGACGCCTTCTGGCGCGCCGAGTTGCACGCCCGCACCGCCATCGGGCTCCTGCGCTACCACGCCGCCATGGCCGACCCCGGCCCCGCCCGCATCGCCCTGCTCCTGTCCCGCCGGGACGCGATGATGGCCGACAACCTCGACGCCGTCCTCCGCCGCGAGGAGCACCGCGGCCCGACGCTCGCGTTCGCCCACAACGCCCACCTCCAGCGGGAGGAGAGCAGCATGCGGTTCGCCGGCCGGCTCACCCGGTGGTGGAGTGCGGGCGCGATCGTCGGCACCAGTCTCGGCGACCGGTACGCCTACGCGGCCACCACCTTCGGCAGCCGCGGCTCCGACGTCCCGCCGGCCGACACGATCGAGGGGCTCCTGTCGACACTCCCGCACGACAGGTCCGTCCTCGACCCGGCCCGACTCGCGCGTTTCACACCGCACCTGACGCCGCGCATCCCGGCCGACCACACCTATGCCGCCCTCGACCCGGTCACCACCGGCGGGGCCGACGCGATCGTCTTCGTCCGCGACATCCGGTAGTTCCCGGCGGCGGGTCGGTGCCTCCGGCGTCCGCGGAGGCTCGATACGGTGACGGAAGCGGACCGGCGGCGCCCGACCGCTGTGGGGCGGGCGCCGCCGGTACCGCGAGTCCCCCGTGGCCGATCAACTCCCGTGACCAGCCGCGCAGATCAGCCCAACAGGCGCAGCAGCTCCTCGGCCGCCCCCGCCGACGACGCCGGGTTCTGGCCCGTCACCAGGTTGCGGTCGACGACCACGTGCGGCGCCCACGGCTCGCCCGCGGCGAAGTCCACGCCCAGCTCGACCAGCCGGTCCTGGAGCAGCCACGGCGCCTTGTCCGCGAGGCCCGCCTGGCGCTCCTCCTCGTTGCTGAAGGCGGTGATCCGGTAGCCGGCGAACGGCGAGCCGCCGTCCTCCGTCCGCGCGGCCAGCAGCGCCGCCGGGCCGTGGCACACGACGCCGAGCGGGCGGCCGGAGGCGAGCGCCCCGGCCAGCAGCCGGCCGGACTCGGGGCTGACCGCCAGGTCCTCCATCGGGCCGTGGCCGCCGGGGTAGAACACGGCGTCGTAGTCGGCCGGGTCGGTGTCCTCCAGCTTCACCGGCCGCCGCAGCTCGGCGACGGCGGCGATCGCCTCGGCCGTCGCCGCGTCGGGCACGCTCGCCCGGTCGGCGACCGGCACCACGGCGCCCGGGGTGGCCACGGTGACCTGGTGACCGGCCGCCGTGAAGGCGCGGTACGGCACGAGGACCTCCTCGGCCCAGTAACCGGTCGGGTGCGCGGTGCCGTCGTTCAGCGTCCAGACGTCGGCGCCGGTCACGACGAACAGGATGGTGGCCATGGTGCAGTCTCCAGGGTTGTGGTCCCACGCTCCGGCGGTCCTCCGCCGGAGTGCTCACGGCCCGACGCTAGACGCGCTGCGGCATCGCCCACCAATGGCCGTCGCGATGTCCGGTATCGGGAATCCGATGGCTCCGGACCGCGCCCCGGCCATCGCCGTCCCGTAGGCTCGCGTCCATGAGCGATCGGGAAACCCATGGCTCCGGCCCGCTGGACCTGAACCAGCTGCGGACCTTCCTCGCCGTCCACCGCGCCGGCTCGTTCACGGCCGCCGCCCACCGGCTCGGGCTGTCCCAGTCGACGGTCACCGCGCAGATCCGCGCCCTGGAGCAGCGGCTCGGCCGGGAGCTGTTCGAGCGCGGCGCCCGCGGCGTCGCCGCCCTGCCGTACGCGGACGACCTCGCCGCCCGCCTCGCCGACCCCCTCGACCGGCTCGCCGAAGCCACCGGCGAACGGGCCGGCGGCACCCCCGAGCCCGTGCACCTCGCCGGGCCCGCCGAGTACCTGGGCACCGTCCTGCTCCCCGCGCTCGCGCCGCTCGTCGCCGGGGGCGTCCAGCTGCGCGTGACCACCGGCCTCACCGACCCCCTGCTCGCCGAGCTGCGCGCCGGGCGGCACGACCTGGTCGTCGCCACCCGGCGCCCGCGCGGCCGGACGCTGCACGCGGAACCGCTCGCCGACGAGGAGTTCGTCCTCGTCGCGGCACCGGTCTGGGCGCAGCGCCTGGACGGCCGGGAGCTGCCCGCCGCCCTCGCGGACGTCCCGCTGCTCAGCTACGCCGCGGACCTCCCGATCGCCCGCCGGTACTGGCGGCACGTGTTCGGCGAGCGTCTGCACGCCCGCGCCGCCGTCACCGCCCCCGACCTGCGGGCGGTCGTCAACGCGGCGGCGGCCGGCGCCGGCTGGAGCGTCCTGCCGAGCTACCTGTGCCGCGCCGAACTCGCCTCGGGCGCGCTGCGCCTGCTGCACCGGCCGGAGGATCCGCCGATCAACACCGCCTATCTGGTGCAGCGCCCCGCCGCCTCCGCCAATCCGCACGTCGCCCTGGTCCGCGAGCGTCTCGTCGCGGCCGCGCATGCCTGCTGAGCCCCCTTCGCCAGGGTTCCGTCAAGATCGGCGGTCAGTTCACACAAGGGGACTATTCTTCCGGTGGTTCGTAGCGGCACCGACCGGGAGGGAGGCGAGAGAGATGGACTCCAGTAGTAGTCCGGGCCACAGTCGGCCCTGTTCCCCGCTTTCCGTACCCCGCCCCGGCGCGCGCTGACGCCAGTCGGTCCGCTCGCGCGCGCCCTCCCCCCCCCGGCCCCGGCCGTCGGAGGTTCGCCATGACCCGCCTGTCCTTCTCGCACTTCTCCCCGTTGCACACCCCCGCCCGCGGAGCCGGCCTGCTGCGCGGCCTGCGCCGCACGTCCCCGCACCTGCCGCCGCTCACCGCACGGCCCGCCGACGCCCCCGTGGTCCGCGGCAGGCTGCGGCTGACCCTGCAGGACGGCACCGCGCGCCTGTACCTGCTCGACCACCGCGACTTCGCCGCCACCACGTCCCCCGACGTGGCGTACGACGCCCGCGTGCAGACCGCCTACCTGTTCGCGCTCCAGGGGCACGGCCCCGACTGCCTCGCGCGGCATCTCGGTCTCCCACCCGCCGCCGCCGAGGCCATCGCCGCACACGCCGCCCGCTCCGGCTCGCCCGGCGCCGCCGGCCCGCAGGTCTGAGCGTCAGATCGCCAGGTCCCGCCGCTCCAGCAGCCGGAACGCGGCGAGCAGTCCGACCGCGCCCACGCCCACCAGTACGCCCAGCGACTGCCACGGCACGCCCCCGTGGGCCAGGACGTCGCCGGGCGCGTAGTAGTGGAACGGGCTCACGTACCGCAACGGCGCGGCCGGGGACCACGCCAGGGCGATGAAGTTGAGCGCGAAGCCGACCGCGCCGAGGGCCACCGCCGCGCCGATCACGTGCGAGCGGCGGCGGCTGAACGCCGAGACCGCGAGCACCGGGCCGGTCAGGCTGAACGCCAGTGCGCAGCCCATCAGTCCGGCCGCGAACACCCCGCCCTCGGGCACGGCCGCGCGCAGCGTCGGCGAGAACGCGACCCCGAGCGCGATGGTCAGCGTCGCCGCCGCGTTGAGCAGGACCGACGCCGCCACGAGGGCGCCGGCCCGTTCGGCGAGCAGGCGGCGCCGCGAGAGCGGACGGGTCATCAGGAGCTCGATGGTGCCGGACTCGACGTCGGCCGCGACGGCGGCGGCGCCGAGCGCGCCGATGACGGTCAGGTGCAGCGCGATCCAGAACGGGTGGGTGAGTCCGGCGCCGAGCAGCCCCGGGTAACTGGCGATGGAGACGTCGCCGTTGGAGCCGCTGAAGGCCTTGAACGCGCCGGGCGGGGTGCGGCGGGCGCCGAACAGGTCGCCGGGCGGGACGGTGCTGGTGATCACGGTGATCAGGGTCTCGAAGACGACCATGCCGAGCAGCAGCCCGAGCAGCATCCGGCGCCGCCGGTGCAGGGCGAGCCAGACCAGCGGGAGGCGGCGGTTGACGGTGCGCGCGATCACGGCCGCTCCTCCGGGTCCTCGGAGTTGCGGTAGAGGTCGAGGAACGCCTCGTCCAGTCCCGCCTCCTCGACGGTGAGGTCCGCCACCGGCAATGTCCCGAGCAACTCCCTGACCGTCGCGACGAGTTCGTCCGGTGGTACCACCAGCTCCACGCGCTGCCCCTCCCACCGCGGGGACCACCGGCCGGCGGCGCCGAGCGGACGGGCGCCCCGCCCGTCGGCGAGGACGAGCCGCACCCGCCGCGCCCGCGCCTGGCGCAGCTCGGCGACCGAGCGGACGGTCACCAGCCTCCCGCGCCGGACGATCGCCACCCGCTCGCACGCGCGCTGCACCTCGGGCAGGACGTGGCTGGAGAGCAGGACGGTCCGCCCGGCGGCGGTCTCCTCGGCGAGCAGTTCGAAGAAGGTCTCCTGGACGAGCGGGTCGAGGCCCTCGGTCGGTTCGTCCAGCACCACGACGCCTGGCCGGTGCTGGAGCGCCTGGACGAGCCCGAGTTTCTGCTTCATCCCGCGCGAGTACTCCCCCACGGCCCGCCCGAGGTCGGCGCGGGTGAGGGCGAGCCGCTCGCACAGCTCGCGCTGGCGGGGCACCGGCGCGCCCTGGAGCGCGGCGAGGAGGTCGAGCGTCTGCTGCCCGGTGAGTTCGGGGTAGAGCCGCAGTTCGCCGGGCAGGTAGCCGATCGACGGCGCGAGCCGGCGGTGGTCGGCCACCGGGTCGAGGCCGAGCACTCGCACCCGGCCGCCGGAGGGCTGGAGCAGCCCGACCAGGCACCGCAGCGTGGTCGTCTTGCCCGCGCCGTTCGGCCCGAGCAGGCCGAAGACCTCCCCGGCCGCGACCTCGACGTCCAGCCGGTCGATGCCGACGGTGGCGCCGTACCGCTTCGTGAGCTCGCGCAGTTCGATCACCGGTCTGCTGCTGGGCATGACCCGCACCTCCGCTCGCGGCCCCGCGGCCCTCGACCGGGCCCGACCCCGGGCCATCAAAGCCTTCCCCGCGGAGAGTGTCGAGCAACACCGCCGGACGGAAGCGGCGCTCGACCCTTGCAGACGCCCAGCGGCACCGCGCCCAGGAACAGCGCTCAACCCTTGCAGACGCCCAGCGGCACCAGCCGGGCCACCCGGCGCGCCAGCCCTGTGTCCTCGGTGACGGCGGCCACCGCGTCCACGTCCTTGTACGCCTCCGGCGTCTCCTCCGCGAGCGCCCGGTAGGAGGCGGGCCGCACGGCGATCCCGCGCGCCTCCAGCTCGCCGTGCAGCGTCTCGCCCCGTACCGTCCGCAGCGCCTGGTGCCGGCTCCACACCCGCCCGGCGCCGTGGCAGGCGGAGTGGAACGCGTCGTTGCCGGGCAACCCGACCATGACGTACGACGCGGTGCCCATCGTGCCCGGGACGAGCACCGGTTGGCCGGCCCGGACGAGGTCGGCGGGCAGGTCCGGGTCGCCCGGCGGGAGCGCGCGGGTGGCGCCCTTGCGGTGGACGCACAGGCGCCGGGCGACACCGTCCACGTCGTGCGTCTCCAGCTTGGCGAGGTTGTGCGAGACGTCGTAGACGAGCTCCAGTCCGGCCCCGAGGGCCGTCGCGAAGGCGCGGCGGGCCGCCTCGGACAGCAGCTGCCGGTTCGCCCGGCCGTAGTTGGCCGCGGCGATCATGGCGCCCAGGTACGCCCGGCCGCGCGGCGAGTCGACCGGGGTGCAGGCGAGCTGGCGGTCCGGGACGTCGATCCGGTAGCGGTGCAGCTCGCGCTCCATGGCGTGGACGTGGTCGGTGCAGACCTGGTGGCCGAGGCCGCGCGACCCGCAGTGGATCATGACGCAGACCTGCCCCGGCCGCAGTCCGAAGGCCTCCGCCGTCTCGGCGTCCCACACCGCGTCCACCGCCTGCACCTCAAGGAAGTGGTTCGCCGAACCCAGGCTGCCGACCTGCTGCAGCCCGCGCTCGACGGCCCGCGTGCTCACCTCGCCCGGCGCCGCGCCAGCCAGGACCCCGCCGTCCTCGCAGCGCTCCAGGTCGCGCGGCACGCCGTGGCCGTGCTCGACGGCGTAGCGGGCGCCGCCGACGAGCAGCTCGTCCAGTTCCTGCGGTCCGTCCAGCCGCCACAGGCCGCCGCGCCCGAGGCCGCGCGGGACGGTCCGGTCGAGCAGGTCCATCAGCCGGCGCAGCCGCTCCGCGTCGACCTCGTCCCGGCCGACGCCGGCCGCCAGCAGCCGGACGCCGCACGAGATGTCGAATCCCACCCCGCCCGGCGAGACGACACCGCCCTGCTCGACGTCGGTCGCCGCCACACCGCCGATCGGGAAGCCGTAGCCCCAGTGCACGTCGGGCATCGCGAAGGAGGCCCGGACGATCCCGGGCAGCGTCGCGACGTTCGCGACCTGTTCGAGGGCCTTGTCCCCGGCGGCCTGCGGCAGCAGCTCGCGGCTCGCGAACACGACGCCGGGCACGCGCATCGGCGGGGTCCGGTCGATCCGCCAGCGGTGGCGGGCCTCCTCGGTGAGTGCGATCTCCACGGCCGGTACCTCTCAGACGTCGACGGTGACCCGGCCAGTCCAGCCGCCGGGGCCGGACCGCAGGTCCAGGCCGTGCAGCGAGACGGCCTTCGGTACGGCGCCGACGAGCGCGGCGGTGGCGGTGTCGGCCATCCGGAAGCGCACCTCCAGGGTCCGGCCGCCGTCCGCGTCGTGGATGGCACCGAGGGCGAGCGCCGTCGGGAGTTCGCCGTCGGCGTCCATGCGGTAGATGACCTCCTCCAGGACGCCCGCGAGCAGGTCGGCGTCGCTCGCCGCGACGACGGTGCAGGCGCGCTCGCCGGCGGGGTCGGCGGCGGTGAGGTCGGCGAAGCTGTCGACGACGGCGCGGACCAGCTCGCCGATGCAGCCCTCGGCCGTCGGCGACCACGCCTCCACCCGGAGGTCCGCCGTGTGCGGCACGGTCCGGTGGCCGCTCGCGGCACGCTCCACGACCTGCCTCCTCCGCCGTCTCCTCCCAGCGTCGACCCGTGGGGCCCGCGCCGGCAAGAGCGGGCAGCAGCGAGTGCGGCCGGACCGGTCACCGACCGTGCACGCCCACCGCCGCCAGGTACGCCGCCGTCAGCTCCGGCGTGGCCAGCCACTCCGCGTGGTCGCTCGGCTCCGGATACGTGTTGACGAGCCGGCGGGCCACCGCCTCGTGCCGCGCGGCAGCCGCGAACACGACCTGCACGTGCTCCGGCGCGGTGAGCATGGTGGCGGTGAACTCCACGGTGTGCCGGGCGTGTTGCCGCCAGAAGTCTTCGGCGGTCGCCGCCATCCAGGCCGGTGTGAAGGCCGCGTCGCCGTGCTCGACGATCGCCCGGAGGTACGCGTCGGCCGCGCGGGCGGCGCTGTTGGCGCCCTGGCCGGTGATCGGGTCGTTGACCACGACCGCGTCGCCGATGCCGAGCACGTGCACGTCCCGCGCGCCGCCCAGCGCGGCCACCGGCCGCCGCACCGTCGGCGTGACCGCCCCGAACAGACCCGCCCCCGCGTCCGTCGGTTCCGCCTGCCGCCAGAGCTCCGCCTCCCAGGGCAGGTGCTCCGCCAACAGGGCGCGGATCCTGGCCAGTTGGACGTCCGGTGCGGGCGCGTCGGTGAACGCGTCCAGCGGCCCGCCGGGCACCGCCTCCCACAGCAGGATCGCGCACGGCCCGGACAGCGTCAGGGCCGGCTGGAGGTAGAGGTCCGCGAGGCCGGGCAGCGCGTACATCCGGGCGCGCGGCTCGACGGCCGGGTCGGGGGCGCCGACGCCGTGCGCGTAGAGGCAGGACAGCGACCGCTGCGGCCGGTCGAACGGCGACCGGGCCGCGTCGCGTTCGAAGATCCCGGCCAGGCCGCCGCGCCCGGCCGCGACCACCGTCAGTTCGTGCCGCTCGGCGAGCGCGCGCAGGCCGTCCCGGTCGAGCGTGCGGTACTCGACCCGGCCGCCGCGCTCGGCCAGCAGCTCCAGCCAGCGCGCCAGTTTGAGCCGCTGGTCGACGGACTGCGCGGGCTCGTCCAGCGTCGCGGCGATCTCCAGCGCCCGCACGCCCGGTGGCACGGCCAGCACCATCGTGAGCGTGTCGACGGCGGGCGCGTCGACGGCCCACAGGTCGAGCCCGGCCGCGGCCTCGATCCGCCGCGCCGGGCCGAACATCGCCTGCGTGGACAGCACCCGCCCGCCGACCAGCTGCTCGGGCGTGCGCTCGGCGACCAGCGTCACCTCGTAACCCGCAGCGACCAGCCCGAGCGCGAGCTGCAGCCCGGCCTGGCCCGCTCCGACGACGGCGATCCGACGCATGCACGCCTCCCGGGCGACTCGACCGACTGGACGTCAGGTGCGCACAGTAGTCGAACAGTAGGGCGCCGTCACCAGCCCGAACCGGACCGGCCACGCAGGTGCGCGACGAGCAGGTCCAGCACCGCCGGGGCCTGGTCGGTCAGGTAGAAGTGCCCGCCGGGGAAGACCCGCAGGTCGAACCCGCCCGTGGTGTGCCCGGCCCACGGCCGCGCCTGCGCGACCGTCGCCCGGTCGTCGGCGTCGCCGACCAGCGCCGTGATCGGCTGCGGCACGGTGTCCTCCGGCGCGCAGCGGTACGTCTCGATCGCCGTGTAGTCGGCCCGCAGCGCCGGCAGGATCAGCGCGCGCAGCTCCGGATCGGCGAGCAGCCGCTGGTCGGTGCCGCCGAGCCGCCCGATCTCGGCGAGCAGCCCGTCGTCCGACATCAGGTGCACCTCGGTGTCCCGCGGCTCCGACGGCGCCCGCCCGGCCGACACGAACAGGTGCTCCGGCCCGGCCACCCCGTCCCGCGCGAAGCGCCGGGCGACCTCGAAGCACACCGCCGACCCCAGGCTGTGGCCGAAGAACGTCAACGGCCGGTCCGCCCAGGCCCGCAACTCCCGGTACACGCGCTCCGCGAGCTCCGCCACCGAGTCGATCCCCGGCTCCGCGAACCGGTTCTGCCGCCCCGGGTACTGCACCGCGAGCACGTCGGCGTGCGGCGCCAGCGCGGTCGCGTAGTCGAGGAAGAAGCTCGCGGCCCCGCCCGCGTGCGGGAAGAACACCACCCGCGCGGGCGCCGAGTCACTCGGACTGAACCGCCGGAACCACGGACTCTCGACAGCAGCACTACCGAACATGCGGGGCGACCTCTCTCAGCGGACGATCTTCTGCCGCCCCCAGTCTCGCAGGACCGCCCGGCCGACCCCAGGGGTCACTCGGGCATCTCGTCGTCCGGGTCCAGGAAGTCGGCCCACGGGTCCTTGTAGTCGTCCGGGTCCGTCACCCAGCCCGCCGCGAGGACGAGGCCCGTGGTGCGGTGGACGGCGAGGAAGCCGAAGGGGCGGCCGAACTCCGCCCGGACGTGACGGACGCGGTACGGCGGAAGGTCGGCGCCGCACCCCACCGCGGCGCCCAGCGCCGTGACGGCCGCGGCCCGGAAGCCGCGGGGGCCGAAGCTCGCCGTGGCGGTCTGGCGCGCGCTGGAGACGTACAACGGCTCGTCGTCGCCGGAGAGGCCCGGGAGGCGGCTCTCGGTCTCGGACGGGAGGCGCGCCGTCGCGAGGCCGAAGAGGTCCGGGCGCTCCAGCAGGTCGTGGTCGGCCTCGACGGTGAACTGCGGGACGCAGACGCCCAGGACCGGTTCGCGCCGGTAGCTGCGCTGCCAGCCGATCGTGAGCCCCGGGCCCGGGGTGCCGGCGGGCAGGCGGTCGGCGGTGACCCGGGGGTGGCGGTGCGCCAGGATGCCGAAGCCGGCGGCGAGGACGGCGCCCGCCGGGGCGTCCGGTTCGCCGAGGAGCAGGTGGACGTCGATGTCGTTCTTGCCGAGCACCCGCACCTCGGTGACCGGCCCTGCCGGGGTGTCGGCGACAGCCGCCCGGTCGAGCAGGGAGGTGTACCGCGACAGGTACTCGACCTCGCGGCCCCACGCGTCGCCGTCCACCCCACCGCCGACGTCGAAGGGGCGGATCCACTCGGTCCGGACGGTCAGGGCGCTGGCCAGCACGAGACGGGTGTCGTCGTCGACCTCGACCGGCATGGCGTCGATCAGCCCGTCCGTGCGGCGGGACGCCCAGGCGTCGAGCGCCTTGCGGTCCCGCTCGCCGTCCCCGGTCAGCCGGCCGACCACGTCGGCCGGGAGACCTGCCAGCCACTCCGGCCGGGGCCGCACCCCCTGGGCCGTCCACAGTCCCAGCGCGGCCGAGACGCCCGGCACCTCGTCCAGCAGGCCGAGCAGTCGGCGCGCCCGGTCCGCGGCGGCTTCGGCCGGCAGCCCGAGCGCGTCCTCCAAGTCCCGCCGGACGGCCGGGCTGCCCGCGGGCGCCACCAGCCCGAGCAGCGGCCACACGCCGGCGGGCACGAGCAGCGTCTGCCGGCCCTCCGCCAGGGCGTGCCCGGCCCACCGCGCGCCCAACTCGTTGACCCCGCGTACGATCCCGGCCCTGCTCATCACGTCCCCTGTCCTCGGCCTTCCGCACGGGAGCGTAGGGGTGGCCGGCCTGCCGCGGCCAGAGGTTTTCGCCGCGCTCAGCGGGCGTCGTACTCCTCCCGCGTCAGCTCGTGGACGCGCACGCGGCGGCCCGTGGCCGGGGTGGTCGTCTCGCGTTCCACGCGCATGCCCAGCTTGTCCATCACGCGCTCCGACGCCGTGTTGCCGACCTGGGCGATGCTGACGATCCGGTCCAGGCCGCAGTCCTCGAAGCCGAAGCGGACGGCCTCCCGCGCCGCCTCGGTGGCGAAGCCCCGGCCCCAGAAGGTGCGGGCCAGGCGCCAGCCGACCTCGACGGCCGGGAGCACCTCGGGCAGGAAGCGCGGGACGGCCAGGCCGGTGAAGCCCGCCAACTCGCCGGTCCCGCGCACCTCGACGGCGAACAGGCCGAAGCCCTCCTCCTCCCACCGCTGTTCGACCAGCGTGGTGAAGCGGCGGGTGTCCGCCTCCTCCAGCGGCCGGCCGTCGGCGATCCACCGCATCACCTCGGGGTCGGCGTTGATGGCCGCCATCGGGGCCACGTCCTCCTCGCGCCAGCGACGCAGGATCAGGCGGGGCGTCTCGATCATCACCATGGGATTCGTTCCTTCCGGTCCTTCGGGTCCTTGCGAGTGTCCTTCCGAGTGGCCAGGATCACCGAACTCGTGGGCGTGGTCGGCACTTCGGCCGGATCCAGGTCGGGGTGCGCCAGGTGGAACAGGCGGAGCCCGTCGACCGAGCCCGTCCCGCTCCCGGCGCTCACACCGCCCGCCCGCCCGCGGCCGCGACGGCCAACGGAGGCCCCGCCTCGGACGTACGGCTCTTCGAGAACCCGCGCGCAGCAGCCCCCCGCCGGGCTGCCACCGCCCGCTCCGGCACGCGCCGTCGACCACCGTCGCCCATCCCGCAATCCCCTCCCCCGCGAAGGCCCACGAGCCTACCCTGGACCGCATGACCGCAGCCGATCCCCGGTGGATCACCATCGTCGCCTACCAGAACCTCCCGGACAGCCCCCACCCGATGGAGGCCGTCCGCGCCTGACTGCGCGAGCGGGGCATCGACTGGATGCCCTGGCCGGCGAAGGACTTCCTCGTGAACCCGATCTGCGGGCGGGACGCGGACGGGCGCCGGCACGGCTGGTACGACGTCCGCCTGCCCGCCGATGCGCTGCGCCCGCTCGGCCTCCACCCCGACCAGCCGACCGCGACCGCCGAGGGGCCGTCCCCGCCCGGCCCCAGCGGGATACGTCGATCATGCGATGGGACCCGCACGGAGTCGACGAAGGGGACCACCCGGCCCTGTTCCGCTACAGGCCCCGGCCGCCGAACCGCACCACCGTGGCGCGCGAGCGCGAGACCGCGTCGAGCCGGAGCACGGACGCCGCCTCGGGGATCGGATCGCCGCGGTCGAGCGCCGCCGACAGCCGGGCCAGCCCGACCAGGTGGCGGGCGAAGACCCGGGCGGAGGCGTACCGGCCCCGGGCACGCTGGCCGTCCAGGGCCGCGGCGGCGCCGACGTCGAGCAGGACGACGTGCAACTCGCGCCCCCGGCGGCCGGCGCCGCGCGCGAGCCGGCGCCGCATCCACGCACGGCTGCCGCAGTCGTGCACGAGCAGCGGGCCGCCCCGCCGGACGGAGTTCCTCAGGAGCAGCCCGTGGCGCAGCCGGGCCCACGGCCGGTAGACGGCGTACGGCAGCCACGCGGGCATGACGGCTTCGCACGCCTCGTGGACGGCCCTCGGATCGACCACCGCGACGGCACCCGCCGCCGACCAGCGCCGCAGCAGCGTGCTCTTGCCCGCGCCGGGCAGCCCCGAGACGACCACGACCGCGCCCGCCGGGTACCGCACCGTGAACCCCGGGCCGTCCACGCCCCGCAGGTCGACCACTCCGCGCGGCGACACCGGCGTCCCGTCCGTCGTGCTGCCCATCCGGCCCCCGTTCGTGCTCGACCGGGAACCATAACAGCCCCGCGCGCCACCACGGCGCCGGCTACCGACATGATGGTGCGTCAGATCATCGACGACCGGTCACCGACGAGCCGGTCATCGACAACCAGGAAGGCCGAACGTGACCGCGACGTACACCGGGCTGGTGCTGGCGGGACTGGCGCGCGATCCGGGGCGGGTGGCGATCCGCTGCGGGGAGCGCGCCCTGACCGGACAGGAGTGCCTCGACGCCGTCCACCGCCTGGCGCGTGCGCTGGAGGGCGCCGGGCTGGGGCGCGGGGACGGGGTGACGGTGCTGGCCGGGAACCGGCCGGAGACGGTGCTGGTGCGGCTGGCCGCCAACGTGCTCGGCTGCCGGGTGGCGGCGCTCCACCTGGACCGGCCGGTGGCCGAGCAGGTCGCGACGGCCGCGTTCGCCGGCACCGACGCGCTGGTGTTCGACCCGGCGCGCTTCGGGACGGCCGCCGCGCACATCGCCCGGGCGCTCCCCGCCGCCGGCGTGTTCGCGCTCGGCCCGACGGACCTCGGGACGGACCTCCTGGAGCACGCCGCACCGCTGTCCCCCGCCGCGCTCGCGCCCCGGGGGCGGCCGGAGGACGTCATGGCGGTGCGGTTCACGAGCGGCACGACGGGACGGCCGAAGGGCGTGGTGCGCCGTTTCGCCCGCCCGCCGAGGCCCGAGCTGCCTGCCGCGTCGGTGTTCCTGCTGTGCACGCCACTGGGCCACGGCGGCGGGACGTCGGCGGACCTCGCGCTCGCGGCGGGCGGTTCGGTGGTGCTCCAGGACGGCTTCTCGGCGGAAGACGTCCTGGCCGCCGTCGAGGAGCACGCGGTCTCCCGCGTCTACCTGCCGCCGCACCTGCTGTACCGGGTCCTGGACCACCCGATGCTGTCGCGGACGGACGTCGGCAGCCTGCGCCGCGTCACGTACACCGGCGGCCCGGCCGCCCCGCGGCGGCTCGCGGAGGCGACGCGCCGCCTGGGGCGGGTGCTGCACCAGACGTACAGCCTGACGGAGTGCGGCCCGGTGGCGCGGCTGGCGCCGGACGAGCACCTCGACCCGCGGCTCCTCAGCACCGCGGGCCGCCCGTACCCGGACACCGAGGTGCGCGTCCTGGACGAGGACGGCACGCCGCTGCCGCCCGGCGGGACCGGAGAGATCCACGTCCGTACGCCGACGGCGATGGAGGGCTACTGGCGGGACCCGGAGCTCACCGCCGAGGTGCTGCGGGACGGCTGGCTGCGCACCGGGGACCTCGGCAGCCTGGACGCGGCCGGCTACCTGACGGTGGCCGGCCGGTGCGAGCCGATGGCGATCGTGGACGCGCACAACGTGTACCCGCGGGACGTCGAGGGGCCGCTGCTCGCGCACCCGGACGTCCGGGAGGCGGTGATGTTCGCGACGTCCGGGCCGGACCTGCTGGAGCGCGTGCACGCGGCGGTGACGACGGCGCCGGGCGCGCGGGTGACGAAGGACCAACTGCACCGGTGGGTGCGGGAGCGGAGCGGTCCGCTCAGCGCGCCGACGTCGATCCTGGTCCTGCCGCAGATCCCGCTGACGGGGACGGGCAAGCCGGACCTGGCGGTGCTGCGGGCGCTGGTGGACGGCACCCCGGGGTACGCGTCCGCCGTTCTGGGGGCGCGCGAAGGAGTGTGACGCGCCCTCTCGATGCTTCGAGCGCCCGCGCGGGCGACCTCTCGCGCGGTGCTCGGCGGGAACAACCGCAGGTGGACACTCGTCCGTGCGGACCGATGTGCCGATAAATCTCCGGCGGCGTTCCCTCGCACCGTCCCCAGGAGGCACCTCCGTGACCTGGCTCCGCGTCCTGACCGCACTCGGCATCCTCGCCGTGGCCGGCAGCGCCCTGCTCGTCTTCGCCCTCTGCACCGCGGCCGCCCGGGGCGAACGCGCCGAGGATGCGCCCGACCTCCGCGAGGAGGCCGAGCGGAGCGGGCTCTTCCAGCGCATGGGCGGCGGCGAGACCTAGGAACGGGCTTCCGGGTCCGTCGGTCAGTGCCCCGCGAGGTCGTCCGGCCGGACCTCGATGTGGTCGGCCGCGAGGTCGACCGCCACCCGGTGCTCCATGCCCAGCGCCTCCAGGAACTTGACGGGCAGCTGGACCCGCCCGGTGCGGTCCAGCATCACGTACTCGCGCTCGTTGACCGACTCCTCGCCGTGCTCGTCCGTGACGGTGCGGCGCAGCACCTCGCTGCTGGTCCGGCCGTCGCGGATGGCGACGGTGCGGCGGACCTCGCCGGCCACCATCGGGTCGTGGGTGACGATCACGACGGTGGCGCCGAGTTCGCGGTTGACGGTGCGGAAGGCCTCGAAGATGACGGCGCCGGTCTCGGAGTCCAGTTCACCGGTGGGCTCGTCGGCCAGCAGGACGGGCGGGTTGTTGGCCATCGCGACGGCGATGGCGACGCGCTGCTGCTGGCCGCCGGACAGCTCGTCGGGGCGGCGGTGGGCGAGGTCACCGATCTCCAGTGCCTCCATCAACTCGGCCACCCGACCCGCCTGTTTCCGGGAGCTCCCGCCCCCGCGACGGCCGCGCAGCTGCATCGGCAGGGCGATGTTCTCGGCGGCGGTGAGGAAGGGCAGCAGGTTGCGGGCGGTCTGCTGCCAGATGAAGCCGACCACCTCGCGCCGGTAGCGCAGGCGTTCGCGCGCGGGCATCTCCAGCAGGTCGCAGCCGGCGACGGTGGCCGTCCCGGCGGTCGGCACGTCGAGGCCGGCCAGGATGGTGAGCAGGGTGGACTTGCCGCTGCCGGAGGCACCGACGAGGGCCACCAGATCGCCCTGGGCGATGGTGAGTTCGAGTCCCTGGAGGGCCTGGACCTCGATCCCCTCGGCGCTGAAGATGCGGACCAGCCGGTCGCACACGATGGCCGCGCCGGCGCCGTACGCCGTGGGCGAGGCCGCGGCGAGGGCCCGCTGCTGGAGCTCCTGGAGGGTGGGGACCGCGACGGCCGTCCGCTCCTGGGGGGTGCTCTTCACCGCTGGTCTCCTGTCGTCGTCATCGTCTCGACGGTCACGTCACGTGCACGCCCGTTCAACGCTGGTCCCCCGCCCGCAGTTCGGCGGCGAGCTGGCGCCTCCCGGAGACGAAGGTCTCCGCCACCACGCCCGCGCACACCATCAGCGTCAGCCCGGCCGTGGGCAGCAGCACGGGCAGCAGGGCGGGCGTCAGCTTCTCCCCGACGGGCGCGCCGACCAGGGCCGACAGGTCGAACGCGGGCCCGAGCAGGCCGACCGCCGCCAGCGCGACGAGCGCGCCCCCGAGGGCCGCCGCCAGGGTCTGGGGCAGGGCCTCGGCGAGGATCAGCGCGAGCCCCTGGCGCGGCCGCAGGCCCAGGGTGCGCAGCCGGGCGAGCATCGCGCCGCGCTCGGGGGCGGCCCGGAAGAGCGTGAGCAGGACGGCGAGCAGGGCGAATCCGGCGGCCGCGGCGACGGCGGCCCAGAAGAGCCGCTGCGCCGAGCGCTGGAGCGGGTCGGCGGCCAGGCGGGCGGCCACCTCGGCACTGGTGCGCACGGTGTAACCACCTGGCAGGGCGTGCGGGTCATGGCCGGCGGCCTCGGCCGCTTCCCGGATCACCTTGACGAGGCCGGTGGCGCCGGTGACCCCCTTGTCGCGGACCAGTGCGGTGAACTGCCCGTCGTCGATGTCGCCGACGCCGAACCAGGCGTTGACCCGGCCGAGTTCGGGCAGCCGGGCGGCGGCCGGGCCGACGGGCACGACGACGAAGGGCTTGAAGGAGTCCAGGAGGGCGGGGGTGGCGTCGACGCCGGCCGCCTCGTTCAGGAGCAGCTCGCTGCCGCTCGGCAGCCGCAACCGGACCGGGCCGTCCGAGACCTTCGGGACGAGGGCGCTGCTGAACAGGGCGGGCACCGGTGTGTCCGTGCCGCCGGGGGTGCCGGCCAGGACGGCCGGGTCGAACGTGCCGGCCCCGATGGTGCGGGCGATCTCGGCGTACGCCGTGGGCTCGGCCACCACGAGGTTGACCTGGGCGGAGCCCTCCCGGGTGCCGATGAGGAAGGCCTGGCTGTCCGTCCAGACCCCGGTGCCCGCCCGGACTCCGGGAAGTGCCGCGGCAACCCGGGGGAAGTCCTCCGGGAGGGTGGGACCGACGGGGAGGGTGAGCGACGCGTCCCCGCCGACCGCGAGCCGGGCGGCGTGCGTCCGGACGCCGTCCACGTCGCTGAGGACGGTGGCGCCGAAGCCTGCGGTGGTGACGGCGATCAGCACCGCGAGCAGCGGCAGAACGGACGGCCGGCGGCGGCCGGAACTGTCGCGGGCCGCGCGGGCCAGACCGAGGAAGCCGATCAGGCTGCGGCCGCGCGCAGCGGCACCGGCGAGCCAGCCGACCACGACGGGCTGGATGCGCGCGAGCAGCACGCCGCCGGAGAGCGCGAGGAGCAGCGGCGCGGCGATCAGCAGCGGGTCCACGCCGGTGCCGACGGGGGCGACGCCGCGCCGGCGGACCTCCGCCACCGCACCGGCCGTGAGCACGAGGGCGAAGAGCTCACCGACCACCCGGCGCCAGCCGCCGGGGGCCTTCGGCCGGGACCACAGCAGCGCGGCCCGGGCCGGGAACGCCAGCAGGGCCAGCAGGCTCGTGACGGTCGCCGCGAGCACGGCCGTGCCCCAGCGCGGGGTGGGCAGCAGCACCAGAGCGAGCGTGGTGGCGAGCACGGCGGCGGGCAGGACGGTCGCCGCGCCCTCCCCGAGCAGCCGCAGCAGCACACCACCGCGGGAACCGCCACGGGCCCGGAGCAGCCGCAGTTCGGCGGCGCGCCGGTCGGCCATCAGGGCGGCGGACAGGCACAGCACCACGGTGGCCACGCCGGCGACCCCCGCCGGGCCGATCGCGGCGAGCGGCGCGGCGGCCTCGTAGCGGGCCTGGGCCCGGGTGAGGACGTCGGGCAGGAAGGACGCGATGCGCAGGTCCCCGCGGCCGGTCTCGGTCACGAGCTCGCCGGCGCCCCGCCCGGTGACGTACGCGCTGACGGCGGTGCGCAGTTCGCCGATCCGGTCGGCGCGGACCCCACCGGTGTCGAGGGGCAGGCGCCAGAAGTTCCGGGCCTCCTTGTCGTTGCTGCCCCAGGCGAGGAGCCCGTCGAGGTCGGAGCCGTCGACGATGCCGCCGGTCTGCCACGCCGCGCCGGTCGCGCAGGCCCGGGTCGGGCACGCCAGGCCGTCCCAGTACGGGTCGTCCTCGTCGTCGGCGCGGTACAGGCCGACGACCTGGGTGCGGACCGGCCCGTTCAGGTTCTCGCCGTTGTCGAGCACATCGCCGACCTTGATCCCGATGGTCCCGGCGCCCGCCGTGCTGAGCGCGATCGGCAGCGGGTGGCCGGCAACGGGGGGACCGGGCCAGGCGCCGTCGGTGAGCGTCGCGTGGTCGGTGATTCCGTGCAGGTACATCAGGTCGAGCTGGGGATTGGCCTCGCTGAGGTGGGCCAGGCCCGGGTTCTTCATCTCGCGGCCGCGGACCGTGCTGCCGTAGACCCGCCCGGAGGAGGCGAGCGGCACGTCGCGGCCGATCCGGTCGGCCAACTTCCGCATCACGGGGTCGAGTTCGGCTGCGCTTTCGCCCCCGTGCAGGCCGGAAGCGGCCTGCACCTTGGTGTCCGCGATGCCGCGGTCGCGCAGGAACTGGCGGAGCGCGCCGTCCGCGCCGCGGTCGACGGCTCGGGGGAAGGCCGCCGCCAGCAGGACGGTGCCGAAGGCGAGCGCGGCCATGAGCAGCGCGGCCAGCGGCGCCGAGCGCAGCCGGGTCCGCACCCAGGGCGCGGGGCGCCGGCCGGCGCGGGGGCGGGGCACGGTCGTGCCGGCCTGGGTGGTCACATCTCCTCCACGTGGCGCAGCCGGGCGGCCACGTCTCGACGGCGGCGTCCGGCCAGGAAGGCCGACAGCAGGGGCACGAGGGCGATGGCGGCCGCGAGCAGGAGGGCCTGGCCGGCCGGCAGCTCGATCAGGGCCTCGGGCATCGGGCGGCGGGCGGCGGGGGTGAGCACCACCAGCGGCACGATCAGGTGGACGAGCAGGGTGCCGAGGCCGAGCCCGACGGCCCCGCCGAGGGCGACCAGGACGGCCTGCTCGACGGCCGCGGTTCGCGTCACGTGCTTGCGCGGGGTGCCGAGGGCGAGCAGGAGGGCGGAGTCGCGGGAGCGCTCGCGGGTGGAGGCGGCCACGGCGGCGGCGAACCCGATCGCGGCGAGGACGGCGGTGGCGACGGCGATGGCGATCAGGGCGCTCTGCGGGGCCGCCCCGACCGGGTCGTCCAGCAGGCCGGCGGCGGTCTCGTCGGAGAGCTGGACGGTCTGGACGCCGGGGGCGGCGCGCAGCGCGGCGGCGGCCTCGGCGGGGGCGCGGTCACCGGGGCCGGTCGCGGGCAACCACCATTCGGCGCGGTTGGGCAGTTCGCGCCCCTGGGCGGCGAGCAGGCGGGAGGCGGTCGCGAGGTCGACGGCGAGTGCGCTCGATCCGACGACCGGGAGCGCGTCGACGGCGGCGGTGACCTTGACCGGCAGGACGGTCCCGGCCAGCGGCACCCTGAGGGTGTCGCCGACCGAGGCGCCCGCGGCGGTCAGGTAGGCCTTGGTGGCGACGCCGGTCAAGTCGGTGGGGTCGGTGGCCCCGGCCGGGGCAAGGGCGGCGCGCAGTGTCTCGCCGTGACCGCCGGCGAATCGGAACCGGACGGTGAACAGCGTTGCGGGACCGGCGGGTCCAGCGGCGAGCTCGGCGGCCGGGCCCGGCTTCTCCGACCCCTTGGCGACGCTCGGCGCGGTCATGCTCCAGCCGAACCCGGCCGGGACGGGAACGGGTGCCGCCGGGCCGTCGGCGGTGTCGGAGACGGCGAGGCGGTTGACCGTCAGCTCGCCCTCGGTGCGGTCGCCGAAGGACACGAGCACACCGACCAGGGTCAGCGGCGCGGCGGGCGAGCCGAGCGGGGCGTCCACGAGCTTGCTCAGGTCGGCCGTCGCGCGGACGTCTCCGCGCAGCGGGAGCGTGGAGAGCGCGACCTTGTACGTGATCCCGTAGCGGTCACGCAGCATCAGCCGCGCCTCGGGGCGGACCGGGTCGACCGGTGTCCCGTCGGGTCGACGGATCCCCAGGTCCTGCTGCCCCACGGAGACCTCGGCGTCGATCCGCAACGGCTTGCCCGGCAGCGGGATCCCGGCCTGCACCCCGCCAGGTGCGGGCTGGGCGAGCGGGCCGAACAGCTCCTGACGGGAGTGCCCGGCGAGCAGGTCGGTGCGGACCGGGACGCGCCCGGCGAAGGCCGAGCTGTCCACCGCGAGGAACTGGCCGGTGCCGTTCGGCAGCGGCTGTTCCTCGCGGAGCACCGGGACGAGCCGCTCGCCGCCGGGCAGAGCGCCGTAGCGGCCGGCCTGGCCCATCAGGGAGGTCTGCGAGTCGGCGATGCGCAGGCCGCCGGCCGTGCCGAAGGCGGCCTGGTCGCGCTGGGAGGCGGACCAGGTGGCGTGCTGGCCGAGCGCCAGGACGCCGGTGGACACCGCCATCACGAGCAGCAGGACCGGCCCGGTGGCCCGCCCGGGCCGGCGGGCGAGCTGCCAGCCGACCAGGGCGGGGCCGAGGCCCCGGCCGCGCGCGGCGATCCGGGCGCCGAGGCGCGCGACGAGCGGCAGCAGGCGCAGCACCACGAGGGTGCCCGCGCACAGCGCCAGCGTCGGGGTGGCGACGAGCAGCAGGTCGACACCCAGGCGGCCACTGGAGTCGGTGGACAACCCACCGCCGTACTGGACGAGTTGCTGGTAGGCGAGGACGGCCAGGGCGAGCACGGCGAGGTCGCCGCCGTTGCGGGCGACGCCGGCGACGAGCGCCTGGCGGCGGCCGGTGCGGGCGCGCAGGGCGGCGCCGGCGCCGCGCAGCAGGCCGGGCACGGAGGCGAGCAGGACGCAGGCGAGGGCGCAGGCGGCGGCGATCGGCCACAGCGTCCAGCTGATCCCGGTGTCAAGGGTCACCCGGCCGGCGAGGGCGCGGACGAGGAACGGGGTGAGCAGCGGCGCGAGCGCGGCGGCGGGCAGGGCGAGCAGCAGCGACTCCACGGCGGTGAAGGCACCGATCCGGCCTCCGGACGCACCGCGGGCGGCGAGCAGTTCGTTCTCGTGCTCCTGCCGGGAGGCGATCAGGTGGACGACGAGCAGCAGGGCCGCGGCGGCGAGGACGCTCAGTTGAAGGGCACCGATCAGCAGGGTGGACCGGGCGACCAGCAGGCCGGAGGCCAATTCGTGCATCACGTCGGGGAGTTCGGTGGTCGCCTGGAGTCCGGTGCTGTCCCGCAGGCGGTCCGCGAGGCCCTGGGCACGGTCGCCGACGGCCTTCGCGCCGGGCTCGTCGGCGCCCGCGAAGTCGGCGTCGAGCAGCCAGCCGCGACCGTCCTGCGGGAGTCCGCCCGTGGTGAAGGCGCTGCGGTCGACGAGCATCGGTCCGTAGGTGGTGAAGCCGCCGGTGGCGACCTCCCGGCCACCGAGCGGGTCGAGGCGCCAGTACGGGTCGGTCCGGTCGAGGGCGCGGTAGACACCGGTGATGCGGACGGTCAACGGGGTGCCCGAGGAGCGGTCGTCCAGCCTGACATCGGCGGGCAGGGCCTCGGGGGCGAGGCCGAGGCGGGTCAGCGTGGTCTGCGGGACGGCCGCCTGCGGGGCCGCGGACTGGACCGGCCCCGTGGCGGCGGCCGGCCAGGCCCCGGCGAGCAGGCGCACCCGGCCGCGGTCGAGGTCGGCGAGGACGGTGAGGTCGGCCTTGGCCGTGCCGTCGGAGTCGCCGGTCCCCGGCAGGCCGTAGGAACGGCTGCGGAGCATGCCCCGGGTCTGCACGGGCAGGGAGCCGAAGAGCGCGGAGCGGTAGGCGTCGAGCGCGGGGTCGTCCTTCGCCTGCCGGTCGAGGCCGTGCTCGACGGTCACCAGGACGGTGGTCCGGGCGTGCCCGGGGCCCTGGAGCGTCTGTCGCAGTCCGGCATCGCCGACGCTCCGGTTGAACGCGACGAGCGCCGTCAGCACGGCCGTCGTGATCAGCACGGTGAGCAGGACGGCGGCGGCCAGCGGCAGCCGTCCGCGCAGCCGGCGCACGACGAAGCCGAGCATCGAGTTCCTCCCCCGTACGTCCACGGCGCATGCTCGCCGGATAGCGGACGATGCTGTCAGATTCGTTCAAGGAACGGAAGGGACTTGCGCAAATCAGGTAAGTAGTGAGCAAATTCCTTGCACCACGACTCCATGCATCGTCAGTACGCCATGCACAGTTCAGGAATTCGGTCCGCGCGGGACGTCAACGCACAAACCGCGACCGCGGGTTCGACAATCGGATAACGAAAGGGAGACGTCACATGACGCAGCAACCGGACGTCACCGCCACCGCGCCGATGGTGGCCGTGACCGACCTCCGGCGGAGCTTCGGCAGTGGCGAGCGGACGGTCCACGCGCTGCGCGGCGTCTCGTTCGAGATCCGCCGGGGCGAACTCACCGCCCTCAAGGGACGCTCCGGCTCGGGCAAGACCACCCTGCTCAACCTCGTCGGCGGCCTGGACGCACCGACCGGCGGCACCATCGCCCTCGACGGCACCGACCTCGGCGAACTCGACGAGGACGGCCGGCTGGCACTGCGTCGGGAGCGGATCGGGTTCGTTTTCCAGTCCTTCGGCCTGATCCCCATGCTCACCGCCGCGGAGAACGTCGGCGTGCCGATGCGGCTGCGCAAGACGGCCCCCGCCGAGCGCGAGGAGCGTGCCCGTGCCCTGCTCGCGCTCGTCGGCCTCGCCGAGCACGCCAACCAGCGGCCCGGCGAGCTCTCCGGCGGGCAGCAGCAGCGCGTCGCGATCGCCCGCGCCCTCGCCAACGAACCCGGCCTGATCATCGCCGACGAGCCCACCGGCCAGCTCGACTCGGAGACCGGCCGCGCGATCATGCAGCTGCTGCGCGCCGTCGTCCACAGCGAGGGCGTCACCGTGCTGGTGGCCACCCACGACCAGACGCTGATGGAACTCGCCGACCGGGTGATCGAGCTGAGCGACGGAAGGATCGTCGAAGCCGACTAGTCCGTCACAGCGCCTGGAGCGCCGCCTCGCACTCACGGCACCGCCGGGTCCGCTGGGACGGCGGGTACCAGGGCTCGCCGGGCCCGGACGGCCGGTAGGGCTCGCGCTCCAGGCCGGCCGTGTCGAGCCCGCAGAAGGTGACGGGACCCGGGTCCTCGGGCACGTCCGGGTCCGCGGCCGCCGCATGGACGAACCGCACCCGCGCACTCAGGTCGACCTCACCCGCGTCCAGGACCTCCGTGGACGGTTCGAGCTCCAGCATCACCACAACACCAGTCATACGTCGACCCTGCGCCACACCTCCGCCGCCCGCACTCCCAGCCACCTGTCCATCACCCCCGGGCGCGAAAACCGACTGCGCACGGTGGAAAGAATCCCCTTCCACGACCGACCGGATTCGTTCCTCCCACGAATCAATCGATTCCGCCGGCACGAATGCGGCGGCCGACGGAGAATGTCCGCCGGCCGCCGCACGCTCAGGTCGTCACACCGCCGGGAACGGGTCCAGGTCCGGCTTCAGCAGCTGACCGGCCGCCGGCACCTTCTGGTCCACCAGGTAGCGGGTGACCAGCTCGTTCAGCGCCTTGCTGCGGCCGACCGCGCAGTGCTCGATCGAGTCGACGCTGACCAGCACGGCGTTGCCCAGCTCCTGCTGCATCCGCTGCGCGAACTTGTACTGGGTGGCCGGGTCGTAGAGGTTCCCGATCACCATCACGGTGTTCGCGGTCTTGCGGTCCCACGGGCCGGCGAAGCGCTCGGCGTCGACCGCCGGGGCCGGCCAGCTCGCGCACGCCGGCGCGTCGAAGGCCTGGTAGCGGCCGAAGGTGGGCGACTCCTTCTCCCACTTCCGGGCCGCGTTGGCGAAGGCCCGGTCGTTCGACGGGTACGGCTTGTCCTGGCAGTTGACGGCCAGGTACGAGTCGTCGCCGGCGTACTCCGAGTCCGCCGGCGCCTCGCGCAGCGCGTGCGGCACGGCCACCGCGAGCCCGCTCGCGTCGCCCTCGCCCGCGGCCTTCGGAGCCAGCAGCGCGGCCGCGGCGGGCTTCTGGACCGCCTGGTACAGCGCCTGGAGCTGCTTGGCCAGGCCGGCCAGCCGGGACTGCGAGTACAGCGCGTTGGCGACCTGGTCGGTGAAGGTGCTCAGAGTGACCTTGCTGCCGTCGGCCAGCGTGACCGGGCCGTTGTGCAGGCGGTCGCGCAGCCCGTCGAACTTCACCCGGGTGTCGCCCTCGCCGAAGGCGCAGCGCGGGGCGCCCGCGGTCTGGCAGCGCTTCAGGAACTCGTCCAGGGCGATCTCGAAGCCGCCGGCGCGCTGCCGGTCGTACTCCATGCCGTCGCTCAGGCGCAGGTCCGGGTCGACGTTGCCGTCGACGATGACCGCCCGGACCTTGTTCGGGTACATGGCGGCATAGGTGGAGCCGATCAGGGTGCCGTACGAGAAGCCGGCGAAGGTGAGCTGGGAGTCGCCGACGGCGCGGCGCATCCGGTCCAGGTCACGGACCACGTTGATGGTCGACATGTGCTCGATCAGCGGCCCGGCGTTCTTGCTGCAGGCGTCCGTGTAGTCCTGGTCGGCGTCCAGGGTCTGGTTGATCTCGGCCTTGGTGAGCGGCACGCCGACCAGCCGGGCCTGGAGGGCGTCCGCGTCCTCCTGCGTCTTGAAGCACTTGAGCGGGTTGCTCCGGGCCACGCCGCGCGGGTCGAAGCCCACCAGGTCGAAGCGGGACTGGACCTCGGCCCCGAAGCGGGTGGTGGTGGCCCACAGGTAGCCGCTGCCGCCCGGGCCGCCGGGGTTCATGAACAGCGACCCGATCCGCTTCGACGGGTCACTCGCCCGACGGCGCATCATCGCGATGCCGACCTTCTCGCCGTTCGGATTGTCGTAGTCCAGCGGCACCGGGTAGACGGCACAGTCGTAGATGCCCGGGTCCGGCTTGGTCGGGTCGGGGTTGCACGGTGTCCAGGCGACGGGGTCGACCTTCGCCTCTGCCGCCCCCGGCGCCGGGTCGATCGGCGCGGCGGACGCGGCCACGGCGCTGCCGGTGACCAGGGCGAGAGCACAGGTGACCGCTCCGGCCAGCGTGGATATGCGGGACAAGGAACCTCCTCCGGGATGCAAGGGCGGCCCCAGCCTGTCAGCCCGTGATCTCCGTGTGAAGACCTTGTGGCCCCGTAAATCAGCTGCGAATTATTCTGTGAATAGCCGGACTTGACGGTCGGTTTACTCGTCGATCGGCCGTGGGGAGCCGTCCTCGGCGAGTGGTCGGCGGACGGCGTTCACGCCGGGCGGCCCGACGAGGTCCTCGATCCGCTCAGCCGCGCTCCTCGATCGGGCCGACGCCTGCCGCCGGCCGGCTTCGCCGCCGAAATGACCTGACGCGCCCTCACCGTTCGGTTAACGTGCGCCTTCGAACCGCCCGACCAAGGATGTCGTGACACGTGACCCAGCACACCCGCCCCGTCGACCCGACGACCCCCGACCGCTTCATCACCCCGGTCGACCGCGTCTTCGTCCGCACGCACTTCGGCAAGCACCCCGAACTGGACGCCTCCTCCTGGACCTTGACGGTCGAGGGCCTGGTCGACCGC
Source organism: Kitasatospora sp. NPDC048722 (assembly GCF_040650235.1). Classification (NCBI taxonomy): domain Bacteria; kingdom Bacillati; phylum Actinomycetota; class Actinomycetes; order Kitasatosporales; family Streptomycetaceae; genus Kitasatospora; species Kitasatospora sp. NPDC048722. The sequence goes on along the minus strand of NZ_JBEZGX010000069.1, from coordinate 12,537 downwards.
CCCCTGGAGCTCGACCTCCCCACCCTCCTGGCCCTCCCCCAGGCCCACCTCACCGCCGTCCACGAGTGCCTGGGCAACCCGCTCCACCCCGACGTGCCGACCCGCGCCGTCGCGAACCTGGACTGGACCGGAGTCCCGCTGTCCACCGTGCTGGACCTGGCGGGCCCACGTCCCGAAGCCAGGCACATCTGGCTGGAGGGCGCCGACACCGGCAGCTTCGCCGACGAGCACGACATCGCCTACCTCAAGGACCTCCCTCTGGAGCAGGCACGCGCCGAAGTCCTCGTCGCCCACCGGATGAACGGCGAACCGCTTCTGCCCCAGCACGGCTTCCCGGTCCGCGCGGTGGCACCCCGGATGTTCACCACCAACTCGGTCAAGTGGCTGACCCGCATCGTGCTCGCCGCGGAGCGCCCGGACCACCTGTTCACCACGCGCCTCTACACCCGCACCCTGCCGGGTGAGACCGCACCCCGCCCGGCCCGCGAAATCGACGTCAACAGCAAACTGCTGACCCCCCGTCAGGTACCTGCCGGAACAACCGAGCTGGCCGGCCGCACCTGGAGCTACACGGACGTCACCACCGTCGAGATCGCCGTGGACGAAGGCCCGTGGCAGCAAGCCACCCTGGAACCACGCGGCACCCACCCCACCTGGCAGCGGTTCGCCCTCACCCACCACCTCACCCCCGGCCCGCACCGCATCCGCAGCCGGGCGACCGACAGCGCCGGTCGGGTTCAGCCGCCCTCAGGGGCACGCAACGAAGTCCACGAGATAGAAGTCACCGCCTCCTGACACACCTCAGGCGCGCAGCGCGGCGGTGACCAGGCCGCGGATCTCGTCCTCCCCGACTTCGCCACCGCCCACGAGCCGGTCGAACACCAGCGCCCACACCAACGCCCCCGCACCACCACCCCCCTCAACCACCCCCTCCCCGAACCCACCCCAGCGAGAGGGTGCACTGCGGGAGGGGTGGCGGAGGGGGTGGCCACGGAGAGGGGCGTGACGGGTGATTTTCAGGCTGCCAACGGTGAGAACGCCCCAGCCCGGTCGCCGCCGGTCTGCGCAACGCGGCGATCCGGCTCACCCCGCCCGGCGCGATGGTCCGAACGGTACTGAAGCACTCCGACTGGACCCCGCCCCGCATCACCCCCACCTCACGCCCCGCGTAGTGCCACCGAGGCAAGGCACCCCGCCCGGGCTTGACCGGAGAACTGATTAGCCGCCATATTAAATCCATGACGCAGCACCCCGACGCCAGCCACGGCGCCCCCACGCTGGACCAGGCACGCCGCCAGATCGCCCGCTACGGCCTCACGGCCGACCCGCAGGCGGTACTGGTGGCGGCCAGGCTGATGGCGGCGGGCGCCCGGCTCGGACAGGCGGGCGAGGTGCACTTCGGCCGATTCGGACTGTCCACCGGCCGGTACCGGCTGCTGGCCGACCTGGAGGACCACGGCGGCGAGAAGTCGCCGTCCCAGCTCGCGGAGAGCCTCGGCGTCTCGCGGGCGACGGTGACCGGGCTGGTCGACGGGCTGGAGCGGGAGGGCCTGGTGGCCCGCCGGCCGTCCACCGAGGACGGGCGCCGCAACGTGGTGATCCTCACCGCACGGGGGGCACAGCGACTGCGCGACCTCGCACCGGAGCACTACGCCCGGATGCAGGCCATGGTCGGCGGCCTCTCGGTCGAGGAACGGACGACGTTCCTCGACCTCCTGGCCCGCGTGGTCGAGGGCATCGACACGCTCACCACCGACTGACCTCCACGCCGCCCCCGCCCCCAGCCCCACCCACACCCATTCCCAAATGCTTAGCTACCTAACCATCTCGCGCCCACATAATTAGCCACCTAATCACATGCCCTTCCCCGCAGAACAGGAACCCCATGACCAAGAAGGCCCCCGGCGCACCCCCGCCGTTCGTCCTCCGTCGAGAAGTCCTGACCGCCTACGTCATGCCCGCCCTGATGGCCGGCGTCGGCGGCGCCGCGACGCACCGACCCGAGCTGATGATCGCCGCGGTCACCACGATCGCCGGCACCTCGGCCGTCGTCGCAGCCCTCATCGGAGCCCGCCTGCGCCGCCGCCCGCCCCATGCCTGGGCGGCCCGCGCACCCCGTGCCGCCGTCGCGATCGTCCTCGCCGTCACCGCAGCCGCCGCGGCCCTGGCCATCGGCCTCGCCGGAGCGCACTGGCTGCCCCGGATTCCCGCGCTGGCCGACCAGGCCTGGCCCGGCCGCCTCCCCGTCGACCTGCCGCTGTCCTCGGCGATCGCCGCGACCCTCATCACCATCCGTTGGCGCGCCTGCCGCCCACACCGCACCCCGCAGCACCGGAACGACCCCACCCGCCACCCCGAAAGGCAGACCTCGTGATCGTCATCATGGGCGCAGCAGGCGCCACCGGCGGAGCCGCCCTCCGCAGCCTCGCCGTCCTGGGCGCGCCGGTCCGAGCGCTCAGCCGCGACCCCGAGCGCCTCACGACCTCCCTCGACCGCGACCTCGACGCGAGCTCCCGCCCCCTCGTCGAGCCGGTCTTCGCCGACGCGGCCGACCCGGAGTCGCTGCGCAACGCGCTGAGGGGCGCCCACCAGCTGTTCCTCACGATGGCCAACGGCCCGCACCAGGTCGAGCACGAGCTGCGCACGATCGGGGTCGCCAGGGAGTGCGGCGTCGAGCACGTCGTGAAGATCTCCGCCCCGGCCGCCGAGCCGTTGTCCCCCGTGGCCGTCTCGCGCGGACACCACCGGGTGGAGGAACACCTGCGCGCCTCCGGCATGGCGGCGACCATCCTGCGGCCCTACGCGTTCATGCAGAAGCTCCTCCTCCTCGCGCCCGGCATAGCCGCGGCCGGGGTGGTGCACGGCGCGATGGAACGGGCGCGCTGCAACTACATAGACGTGCGGGACATCGGGGACATCGCCGCGGACGTGCTCACCCGGCCGGAGCTGGCGGGCGGCACGTACGAGCTCACCGGCGGACGGGCGTACAGCCATCCGGAGCTGGCCGGGTTGATCGGCGAGCTGCTGGGCCGGCCGGTCCACTACGTCGACCTGTCCCCCGAGGAACTGCGCGCCCACCTGGTGACGAGGGCCGGGATGCCGGAGTGGCTGGCGACCCACGTGGTGGAGATCCAGCGGCTCGCGGTGCTCCGGAAGGAGGAGCCGGACCCGACGATCACCCGCCTGACCGGGCGCGTCCCGCGCACCCTCCCGGCCTTCCTGGAGGAACACCTCCCCCTCTTCCGCTAACCCGCCCCGCGCCACTCCGCCACCCGCACCCCACGGCGGGCCCGGGCAGCGGCCGGAAAACCCCCGATCCGGCCGAAAATCCCGGGCCCGCCACCCGAACAGAGCAGCAGTCCGTGTGGCATGCCTCACGACGCCGATTTTCACCTGACGATCCGTCAAAACGGCTGACGATCCATCACATCAACGCCACAACCCATCAGTTAGCAACTGATGCACAGTCAGATGCGGCCACTGACAGCCGAGTTGCTCCTGCTACCGGCCAGTAGCGCCACCGTCACCCACCGCACCCCCGAGCTACCATCGGTCGGTTGTCCATTCCAGCCCCGGAGTGGAACGGCGAGGACAAGGAGTCACGGGCTGCCATGACAGGTGAACCGAACCAACCGGCCGAACCGAACCAGCCGGACCAGCGCGACACCTCGGCCCGAGCCGTCTTCCCCGGCCGCCCGGCGCCGGCCGCGCGCACGCTCGTGGACGTCCTCGACGCCACCGTGCGCAGCCATCCGAACGAGCCCGCCCTGGACGACGGCCGCACGGTGCTCAGCTACCGCGCCCTGGCCGCCGAGGTCGAGCAGTTGCGCCGCCGCCTGACCGCCGCCGGGATCGGCCCCGGCGACCGGGTGGGCGTGCGCGTGCCGTCCGGCACCAACGACCTGTACGTGTCGATCCTGGCCGTGCTCGCGGCCGGCGCCGCCTACGTCCCGGTGGACGCCGAGGACCCGGACGAGCGCGCGCAGCTGGTGTTCGGCGAGGCCGCCGTCGCCGGCGTCCTGGGCGCCGAGCGGGTCCTCACGACGACCGCCGAGCGCGCGCCCGCGCCGGAGCGCCGTCCCACCCCGGCCGACGACGCCTGGATCATCTTCACGTCGGGTTCCACCGGCCGCCCGAAGGGCGTCGCCGTCACCCACCGCAACGCCGCCGCGTTCGTCGACGCCGAGGCCGCGCTCTTCCTGCAGGAGGAGCCGATCGGCCCGGGCGACCGCGTGATGGCGGGCCTGTCCGTCGCGTTCGACGCCTCCTGCGAGGAGATGTGGCTGGCCTGGCGGCACGGCGCGTGCCTGGTGCCGGTGCCGCGCTCGCAGGTGCGCAGCGGCGCGGACCTCGGCCCGTGGCTGGCGGACCAGGAGATCACCGTGGTCTCCACCGTGCCGACGCTCGCCGCGCTGTGGCCGGCCGAGGCGCTGAACGAGGTACGGCTGCTGATCTTCGGCGGCGAGGCCTGCCCGCCCGAGCTGGTGCAGCGGCTGGTCACCGAGGGCCGCGAGGTGTGGAACACCTACGGCCCGACCGAGGCGACCGTGGTGGCCTGCGCCGCGCTGCTGACCGGCGACGGCCCGGTGCGGATCGGCCTGCCGCTGGACGGCTGGGACCTCGTCGTGGTCGACGAGGCCGGGCAGCCGGTCGCGCCCGGCGGCACCGGCCAGCTGGTGATCGGCGGCGCCGGCCTGGCCCGGTACCTGGACCCGGAGAAGGACGCCGAGAAGTACGCGCCGCTGCCCTCGATGGGCTGGGAGCGCGCCTACCGCAGCGGGGACCTCGTCCAGGCCGATCCGGCCGGGCTGCTGTTCCTCGGCCGCACCGACGAGCAGATCAAGCTCGGCGGGCGCCGGATCGAGCTCGGCGAGGTCGACGCGGCGCTCCAGGCGCTGCCGGGCGTCGCGGGCGCGGCCGCCGCCGTCCGCACCGCGCGCGGCGGCAACCAGCTGCTGGTCGGCTACCTGGTCCTCCACGGCACAGACGGTGCTCAGGACACTCAGGACACCCACGAGCCCTTCGACCGCGAGAAGGCCGTCCAGCGCCTGCGCGCCGAGTTGCCCGCCGCGCTCGTCCCGCTGCTCGCACCGGTCGACACGCTGCCCACCCGGACGTCCGGCAAGGTCGACCGCAACGCCCTGCCCTGGCCGCTGCCCGACCTGGAGACCGCCGGCCCGACCGAGCAGCTGTACGGCACCGAGGCCTGGCTGGCCGAGCAGTGGTCCGAGATCCTCGGGGTCACGGTCGGCGGCCCGCGCGACGACTTCTTCGCGATCGGCGGCGGCAGCCTGGCCGCGGCCAGGCTCACGACGCTGCTGCGCACCCGCTACCCGAGCGCGGCCGTCCTCGACATCTACCAGAACCCGACGCTGCGCAAGCTGGCCCGGCACCTGGAGCGCACCGCCGCCGACGGCGGCGAGGCCCGGACGATCAGCCCGGTGCCGACCAGGGCCAAGCTGCTGCAGCTGCTCCTGATGTTCCCGCTGTTCACCGTGGTCGGCCTGCGCTGGACGGTGGCCCTGCTGGCGGCCGGCAACCTCCTCACCCACCTCGGCGACCACCCGTGGGCACCCACCGCCTCCTGGTGGGCGGTCGGCGCGGGCGCGCTCGTGCTGTACACCCCGGCGGGCCGGCTCGCGATCGCGGCGGGCGGCGCCCGGCTGCTGCTGCGGGGCCTGCGCCCCGGCAGCTACCCGCGCGGCGGCAGCACCCACCTGCGGCTGTGGGCCGCCGAGCGGCTGGCCGAGGCGAGCGGCGCGACGGAGCTGTCCGGGGCCTGGCTGGTGCACTACGCCCGCGCGCTGGGCGCCAAGGTCGCGCCCGAGGTGGACCTGCACTCGCAGCCACCGGTCACCGGCATGCTCAAGCTGGGCCGGGGCTGCGCGGTCGAGGCCGAGGTGGACCTGTGCGGCTACTGGCTGGACGGGGACCGGCTGGAGGTCGGCCAGGTCAAGGTCGGCTCCGGCGCCGTGGTCGGCACCCGGTCGACGCTGCTGCCGGGCGCCAGGATCGGCAAGCGCGCCCAGGTGGTGCCGGGTTCCAGCGTCACCGGCCAGGTCCCGACCGGCCAGCTCTGGGGCGGGGCGCCCGCCGTCAAGCTGGGCCGCGCGGAGCGCGCGTGGCCGAAGGAGCGCCCGGCCCGCCGGGCCCGCTGGTCCGCGATGTACGGCGCCAGCGGGGCGGCGCTGACCCTGCTGCCGGTACTGCCGGCGGCCGCCGCCCTCGCGCTGCTCTCCCTGTTCGTCCGCCCCGGCGACGACCTCGGCGCGGCCGTGCGCGGCGCCCTGCTCGGCCTGGTGCCCGCGACCCTGGCGTACGGCGCGGTGTACGCGGCGCAGCTGGTGGCCGCCGTCCGGCTGCTGAGCGCCGGTCTCGTCCCGGGTGTGCACGCCCTGCACGGCCGGGTCGGCTGGCAGGCGTGGACGGTCACCCAGCTGATGGACCGCGCCCGCGAGGTGCTGTTCCCGCTGTACGCGGGCCTGGTCACGCCGCTGTGGCTGCGGGCGCTCGGGATGCGGGTCGGCCGGGGCGCCGAGGTGTCCACGGTGCTGGCGCTGCCGAGCCTGACGACGGTCGGCGACGGGGCCTTCCTCGCGGACGACACCCTGATGGCGCCGTACGAGCTCGGCGGCGGCTGGGTGCGCCTGGGCGAGGCGAAGGTCGGCGAGCGGGCGTTCCTCGGCAACTCGGGGATGACGGCGCCCGGGCGGGCCGTGCCCAAGCGGGGCCTGGTCGGGGTGCTGTCGGCGACGCCGGAGAAGGCCAAGAAGGGCGGCTCGTACCTGGGCATGCCGCCGATGCGGCTGCCGCGCTCGGCGGACGAGTCGGACCAGAGCCTCACGTACGAGCCGCCGGCCCGGCTGCTGTGGGCGCGCGGGCTGGTCGAGCTGGCCCGGGTGGTGCCGGTGCTGGCCTCGGGCGCGCTCGGCGTGCTGACCGTCGCGGCGCTGTCCCGGCTGGCCGGCTCGTCGGCACTGCTGGCCGCGGCGCTGTCGGGCCCGGTCCTGCTGGCGGCCGGCGGCGTGGCCTGCGCGGTCGCGGTGCTGGCCAAGTGGGTGCTGGTCGGCCGGTTCCGGGCGGTCGAGCACCCGCTCTGGAGCGGCTTCGTGTGGCGCAACGAGCTCGCCGACACCTTCGTCGAGGTGCTGGCCGTGCCGTGGCTGGTCGGCGCGGTCCCGGGCACGCCGCTGCTCAACCTGTGGCTGCGCGCGCTCGGTGCGCGGGTCGGACGCGGCGTGTGGTGCGAGAGCTACTGGCTGCCGGAGGCCGACCTGGTCACCCTCGGGGACGGGGTGAGCATCAACCGGGGCTGCGTCGTGCAGACCCACCTCTTCCACGACCGGATCATGCGGATGGATACTGTGGTCCTCCGCGAGGGCGCCACCCTGGGCCCGGGCGGGATCGTGCTGCCCGGCAGCACGGTGGGCGAGCGCAGCACGCTGGGCCCGGCCTCGCTGGTGATGCGGGCCGAGTCCGTCCCCGCCGACACGCGGTGGCTGGGCAACCCCATCGAGGCGTGGCAGCCCACGTCATGACCACCAGTCCCGGCCCGCAGGAAGCGCACCACGACCCCGTGAAGCCCAAGCACGTCCCGGCGGCCGCCGGGGCACCGGACCCGTACTTCCCGAACAGCGGCGACCACCGCTTCCGGGTGCACCGCTACGAGCTGGCACTGGACTACCGGCCCGGGCCCAACCGGCTCGGCGGCTCGGCCCGGCTGAGCGCGGTCGCGAACGCGGCGCTCGGCGAGTTCGCGCTGGACCTGGCCGAGTTCCGGATCGGCCGGGTGCTCGTGGACGGCAAGGCCGCCCGCTACACCCATCGCGGCGGCAAGCTGCGGGTTCGTCCGGCGAAGGCGCTGACGGCGGGCGCGGCGTTCACGGTCGAGGTGCACTACAGCGGCAACCCGCGGCCGGTGCGCAGTCCGTGGGGCGGCCTGGGCTGGGAGGAGCTGACGGACGGCGCGCTGGTGGCCAGCCAGCCGGTCGGCGCGCCCTCGTGGTTCCCGTGCAACGACCGGCCGGCGGACAAGGCGACCTACCAGATAGCGGTCACCACGCCGTCGCCGTTCACGGTGGTGGCGAGCGGGCGGCTGCTGACCCGCACCACCCGGGCGTCCAGCACGACCTGGGTGTACGAGCAGAGCGCGCCGACCTCGTCGTACCTGGTGACGGTCTCGATCGGCCACTACCTGCCGGTGCCGCTCACCGAGCGCCCGGCGGTGCCGCAGACGGGGTACGTGCCCGAGCGGCTGGCGGCCTCGTTCGCGCGGGACTTCGGCCGCCAGCCCGCGATGATGGCGTACTTCACCGACGTGTTCGGCCCGTACCCGTTCGGCGAGTACGCGGTGGTCGTCGCGGACGAGGAACTGGACGTCCCGGTGGAGGCGCAGGGCGTCGCCACGTTCGGCACCAACCACCTCGGCAGCGGCTGGGAGCGGGAGCGGCTGGTCGCGCACGAGCTCGCGCACCAGTGGTTCGGCAACAGCGTCACGATCGCCGACTGGCGGCACATCTGGCTGAACGAGGGCTTCGCCAAGTACGCGGAGTGGCTCTGGTCCGAGCACGCGGGCGGCCCGGCCGCCGCCACCCACGCCGCCGCCGCGCACGCGCTGCTGGCGGGGTTCCCGCAGGACCTGCGGCTCGCCGACCCGGGCCGGAAGCTCATGTTCGACGACCGGCTCTACCAGCGCGGCGGCCTCGCCGTGCACGCGCTGCGGTGCGCGCTCGGTGACGTCGCCTTCTTCGGGATGCTGAAGGACTGGTTGAGCATCCACCGGCACGGCGTCGTGGCCACCGCCGACCTGGTCGGGCACGCCTCCCGCTACACCGAGGCGTCGCTCACGGACCTCTTCGACGCGTGGTTGCACCGGCCCGGACTCCCGCCGCTGCCGGGCGGGCCGGACGCCTCCCGGTGGAGGTAGGGCCTCCAGCACCGGTACGGCCGCTCCGCGGACGACCGTTAATCACCTGAGCGGTTCACCGGACTGAACTACTGTCCGATCATGAGTACTCCGGAAGAGCACATGACGGACCTGCCCGAGGGGCTGCTGCCCACCACCCGCCGCGCCCTGTTCCACCGCACCGCCGTGGCCCAGGCCGAGGGCCGCACGCCATCCCTGGTCGCCGCGGTGGTGCGCGACGGCCGCCCGGTCTGGAGCGGGGCCCGCAGCATGGTGGACGGGCACGCGCCGACCCTCGACGTCCAGTACCGGATCGGCTCGCTCACCAAGACCATGATCGCCGTCCTGGTGCTACGGCTGCGCGACGAGGGCCTGCTCGACCTCGCCGACCCGCTCGCCCGCCACCTGCCCGGCACTCCTGCCGACGACGCCACGATCGCCCAGCTGCTCGCGCACTCCGCCGGACTCGCCGCCGAGACGCCGGGCCCCTGGTGGGAGCGGACCGACGGCGCCCTGCGGCCCGCCCTCGGCGACCTGCTCGAAGCGGAGAAGCCGCTCAAGCACCCGGCCGGGCGCCGCCACCACTACTCCAACCCCGGCTACGCCCTGCTCGGCGCCCTGGTGGAGGAGCTGCGCGGCGAGCCCTGGTACGCCGCGCTGCGGCGCGAGGTGCTGTCCCCGCTCGGCATGGACCGCACCACGCTCCTTCCCGAGCAGCCGCACGCCGGCGGCTTCGCCGTCCACCCGTGGGCCGACGTCATGGTCCCCGAGCCCCTCACCGACACCGGGCGCATGGCTCCGGCCGGCCAACTCTGGTCGACCGCCTCCGACTTGGCCCGCTGGGCCGCCTTCCTGACCGTCGGCGACGACAAGGTGCTCGCCGCCGACACGATCACCGAGATGCGCCGCCCCGCCGTCGCGCCGGACAACCCCGACTGGACCACCGCCTACGGCCTCGGCCTCCAACTCCTGCGCCACGAAGGCCGGGTGCTGTACGGACACAGCGGCTCGATGCCGGGATTCACCGCCGGACTGTGGGTCAGCGCACCTGACGGCCTCGCGGCCCTCGCCCTCGCGAACGCCACCAGTGGCACCAACACCCCGCTGCTGGCCGCCCAGTTGATCGCCATCACCGCCGAGCACGAGCCGCGGATCCCGGCGCCCTGGCGCCCGCTGCCCGAGGTGGACCAGGACCTGCTCGCGCTCACCGGCCCCTGGTACTGGGGCGCCGCCCCGCACGTCCTGCGGCTCACCGCCGACCGCGGCCTCGAACTCGGCCCGCTCGGCGGCGGCCACCGCAACTCGCGCTTCCGCGCCGAGCCGGACGGCACCTGGACCGGGCTCGACAACTACTACGCCGGCGAGACCCTGCGCGCCGTCCGCACCGCCGACGGCAGCGTGAGCCACCTCGACCTCGGCTCCTTCGTGCTCACCCGCGAACCGTACGGCCCGGCCGATGCCGTCCCCGGCGGCGTGGACCCGGAGGGCTGGCGGGCGTACTGACCGCGCCCGCGAACACCCGACCGACGGCCCCGCCGGGCGTACTCGGCGGGGCCCTGTCGTGTCCACCCCCACCCGGCGAGCGCCGAACGACCCGCAGGTGCCCCGCAGATGACCACCGGGCAAGGGTGGTCCCATTCAACAGCTGCACATCTGCCCTCCGCCGAACGGCAACGTGAATTCCAGCCGACTCGGACAGACATACCGGTGACCGGTTCGCGCCCGTGCCCAGCGCGTGCGGACCGGGCCGGCGCCACGAGAACCGCGGCGCCGCCGCCCGTGCTGCCCTGGAGGGTCCGCCATGACCACCGTCCCCACGTACGCTCCGACCGCAGTCGCCCCCACCCACGACGCCCCGGCGGTGCCCGCCCAGCGCCAGGACCCCCGGCCCGCGCCCGTCTACACCGTCGCCCTCGCCCGCGACGAGGACGACGTCCGCGCCGCCCAGCGGTTGCGCCACCAGGTCTTCGCCGACGAGCTCGGCGCCGTCCTGCACAGCCCGGTCGCCGGCCTCGACGTCGACCCCTTCGACGAGTACTGCGACCACCTGCTGGTCCGCGAGGGCGAGGACGGCGCCGTCGTGGGCACCTACCGGCTGCTGCGCCCCGAGGCCGCCCGCCGGGCCGGACGGCTCTACTCCGACGGCGAGTTCGACCTCTCGGCGCTCACCCCGGTCCGCCCCGGCCTGGTCGAGGTCGGCCGCTCCTGCATAAGCGCCGAGCACCGCGGCAACGGCGCCGTCATCAACCTCATGTGGGGCGCCATCGCCCGCTACATGGCCGAGACCGGCAACACCTGGCTCGGGGGCTGCTGCTCCGTCCCACTCGACGACCGGGGCGCCACCGCCGCCCGCGTCTGGGACGCCGTCAGCGCCAGGCACCTGGCCCCCGAGGAGTACCGCGTGACCCCGCACCGGCGCTGGGACGCCACCGGCGTGCCCCGCGCCGAGCGCGGCGCCCTGCCGGCGCTGCTCCGCGGCTACCTGCGCCTCGGCGCCTGGGTCTGCGGCGAGCCCGCCCACGACCCGGACTTCGACTGCGCCGACCTCTACGTGCTGCTGTCCCTGGAGCGCACCGACCCGCGCTACCTGCGGCACTTCCTCGCCGGCGTGCCCGGCCTGCCGTCGGCCGGGCCGAAGTGAGCGAGCGGTGGGGGCACCTCCCGGTCGCCAAGGCGGGGAGAGAGGCGGGCGCATGAGCGTCTGGCTGCCGACCGCGCCCTGCCGCCCGGAGACCTGCCTCGTCGAGACCTCGCCGGAGGTTCCGCGCCTCCGGCGGGCGCTGCGGCTCGCGCTCTGCCTGGCGGCGGTGGTCGCGGGCGTCGTGCTCACCCTGCCGGTCCGCTTCCTCCCGCACGAGCCGCGGGACCGGATGATCCGGCTCTGGGCCCGCGCGCTGCTGCGCTCGCTCGGCGTCACCGTCCGCCTCGACAAACCCACCGGCGCGGTCGGCGGCGGGATGCTCGTGGTCGCCAACCACGTGTCGTGGCTGGACATCCCGCTGATCGCCGCCGGGCGCCCGGGCCGCTCGCTGGCCAAGACCGAGGTCCGGCGCTGGCCGGTGCTCGGGCCGCTGGTCGCCTGGGGCGGCACGGTGTTCCTCGACCGGGACCGGCTGCGCACCCTGCCGGACACGGTCGGGGCGGTCGCCCGCGAGCTGCGCGCCGGCCACCCGGTGATCGTCTTCCCGGAGGGGTCGACGTGGTGCGGACGGGAGAGCGGGCGGTTCCGTCCGGCGCTCTTCCAGGCCGCCGTGGACACCGGTGCCTTCGTCCAGCCGGTGACGATCCGCTACCGACTGGCTGACGGGCGGCCGACCAGCGCGCCGGCCTTCGTCGGCGAGGACGGACTCCTCACCTCGCTCGCCCGGGTGGTCGCGGTGCGCGGACTCGTCGCCGAGGTGACGTTCCTGCCGCCGATCCCGGCCCCCGAGCCGCAGCCCACCCGCTGGGGCGCCCGACGGGAACTGGCCCGGGCGGCGCAGGTGGCGGTCGAGGGGATCCGGTGAGACCCGCCCGGTGACGGCGTCACCGGGCTCGGACCCCGGGGCCGTCCGCCGGGCTGTCGCGACGCCGAGCGAGAAGGTCGCGGTGGCGTAGAGGAAGGCCAGCTCGGGCAGGGTCCAGCCGCCGAG